>NZ_JBIVXM010000029.1:0-46260 GCF_044769205.1 Paenarthrobacter sp. NPDC090520 | reverse complement strand
AACCTCAGAAACCAAACGATTCGAGAACTTCACCACGGCAATCGACACCCTTCAATAATCAGGTGTTGCGATCACCGCATGATTCGAAGGGCTCAAAACGGCATTAACTGCGACCCAGTTGGGTGCCGGCGTCGTTGTTCTTTTCCTTTTGCCACGGCCAGCGGCCGGTGATTTCCAGTTCCAGGGAGAAACTGAGGAACGTCCGGATCAGCACGATGATCGCGAGGACGCCCACGCTTTCAAACGTGGGCGTCACTGCGACGGTCCGGATGATGTCAGCGGCCACCAGGAGTTCGAGTCCCAAGAGGATGGACCGACCCAGCAATTGCCGGTAGGCGCGGTAGGGGGAGAACGGAGCCAGCCCGTCGGCGCGCTTGG
This sequence comes from Paenarthrobacter sp. NPDC090520, assembly GCF_044769205.1. NCBI lineage: Bacteria > Bacillati > Actinomycetota > Actinomycetes > Micrococcales > Micrococcaceae > Paenarthrobacter > Paenarthrobacter sp. NPDC090520. Next base: position 45,882 of record NZ_JBIVXM010000029.1, on the reverse strand, counting down.
GTTGGAACCCACGGAGGGCCAGCGGAAGGGAAACCACGGCGCCAACCACCATCACCGCCACACCGGCAAAATCCATGTAGCGGCCTACTACCTCGATGATGTGCTGGAAATCCATGGCCCTCCTGGCGGTTACGGTGCGGGAACGGGGAAGAACACCCGGGGATCCTGCAGCAGGGCCGGGTAGTCGAAAGCTGCGCGGTCAATCACGTCGGTGAGTTCGAAGTTGCGGGCAAAGCGTCCGTCAACGGTGATGGGCCGGCCCACTACCTTGCCCAGCGCGAAGATCCGGCCGCCCTCGAACGGAACCGCGATCTCTGTTTTGCCGGGAAGGACGTTGAACGCTTCCTCGGCTGCGGCGCGCTTGCGGGTGGGCTTCTTCTCGAGCTTGACCGGCCGCTTCTTGGGTGCGCCGAGGTTCCTGCGGGACTTCTCCTCCTGGTACACGAACTGGTACTCGTCAGGATCGGCTGCTGGCCGGGCCTTCCCGTGCGGTGGCAGGCTCACGGTGCGCAGGTCTTCAGGACGGAGGTCCTCGACGGCGGACCGGAGGATCCACAGGCGGTCGTCTTCCGGATCTTCGGGGTGGAATTCGTGGCGCGGTTCGGGCCAGATGTAGTCCAGCCGTTCTTCGGTGCCGGGGAACAGGTGCTTGTAATGCTTGGGGTCCTTGCCGATGAGCTTGGAACGGTGCGTCTCATGCAGGTCCTCGTCGCCCAACCACCACGGCATGACGATTTTGCCGGCATAGTCCGGGTGCGCCGCCTGTGGTGCAAATTCGGTGATGTTGTGCCGCGTGTTGTCAGGATGTCCGCGCCTGATCCATTCGTCGGCCATGGCCAGGCCGTACAGGGTCAGGGCGGGTACATGGCCCATCCACATGCGAACGGCCGGGTGGCTCTGCCATCCGTACTCGGGGATGACGAGGGCGCGGAGCACCTGGAGGGCTTCGACGCGCTGCTTGCCGAGCCTTGAGGTGTCCAGCGCGGCGGCGCTCTCACGGAAATCGGCGAAGGGGAGGAAAGTCTGCATCCCTTCAGTTTGGCGGTGCCGGGGCGCAGAACCAAGTTGAGTGCTCCGGGACACGCGCCGGACTTCGGCCTAGAGTTGTCGGGTGGAAACTTTTGGTGAGAAAACGACGACGACGGCACCCCCGGTTGCCGAACTGCACCTGCATATCGAAGGGACCCTGCAGCCCGAGCTGATCTTCTCCCTCGCTGAGCGTAACGGCATCGAGTTGCCCTACGAGGACATCGAAGAACTGCGCGAGAAGTACGAGTTCTCAGACCTCCAGTCTTTCCTGGACCTTTACTACGCCAACATGGCCGTGCTGCAGACCGAGCAGGACTTCACGGACATGACCCGCGACTACCTGAAGCGTGCCGCCGCCGGGGGAGTCCGCCACGCCGAGATCATGATGGACCCGCAAGCACACGTTTCGCGCGGGGTTTCCTTGGAAACGTGCGTGAACGGAGTGGCCAACGCACTGGCAACGTCGGAGGAGGACTTCGGCGTTTCAACTCTTCTTATCGCAGCATTCCTGCGTGACATGTCCGAGGATTCGGCCCTGGAGGTGTTCGACCAGCTCCTCGCCATGCACGCACCGATTGTTGGCATCGGCCTGGACTCCGCAGAGGTGGGCAATCCGCCGTCGAAGTTTGAGCGCTTGTACCAGCGCGCGCTGGAGGCCGGGCTGCGGCGGATCGCGCACGCGGGCGAGGAAGGCCCCGCGGAGTACATCACCGAGGCACTGGATGTGTTGCACGCTGAGCGCATTGATCACGGCATCCGCTGCATGGAGGACACCCACGTGGTCCAGCGCCTGGTTGCTGAGCAGGTGCCGTTGACGGTGTGCCCGCTTTCCAACGTCCGGCTCCGCGCAGTGGACAAGCTCGAGGACCACCCGCTCCCGGAGATGCTGGCCATCGGACTCAACGTGTGCGTGAACTCCGACGATCCCGCGTACTTCGGTGGATACGTGGATGACACCTACCAGCAACTGGTGAAAGTCCACGGCTTCTCCGTGCCTGAGCAGGCCACTCTTGCCGCGAACTCCATCCGGTCTTCCTTCGCCAGCGACGAGCGGAAAAAGGTGTTGCTCGACGAAGTGACGGAGTGGGTCAAGGAGTCCGTTCCGCAGCAGTAGCGGGGCCTGAGCCGAGACCCTTCGCTCACTTGCGGCGTCACGGATGTCACACTCGGTCACGACACACGGTGTTTACCTTTTTCAGTCGCCGGAATTAACAAATCATTGGCAAACTGCTGGGTGAGTATCCACCGTTGAAGGAGAAGCATGGGCGCGAGCACCGCCGAGAACACCAACCTTCGTCTGAAGGCCGTACTGGACATCCTCGCCGAAAGCGTATGGTCCGGAGATACGCTGAACGCCGGTGAAGTGTTGGCCGAAGCAACCGTCCGCGTTCCCTTCGACGCCCACGAGGCAGAGCTGTTGAGCGGTGGCATTCCGCGCGGCCACAAGAACCTGACCTCGGCCTCAGCCAAGCTGGTCAAGGCCGGTTGGCTGGTCAAGGGCCGCTCGGGCTGGACCATCCCGGATGACGGCTTGCGTGCAACGGTCGCGTTCCCGGATGTTTCGGCTTTCGCCGAAGCGCTCGACGCCGGCACCCCCATTCCGGACGACGTCGCCGTGCCGACGGCCCCGCCGGCCAAGCCCAAGGCCAAGAAGGCTGCCGCGCCCAAGAAGGCGGCTGCTCCCAAGAAGGCTGCTGCTCCGAAGGCCGAGGCCGCCAAGAAGACCACGCGCAAGGCGCCGGCCAAAGCAGCCGTAGCCCCCGCCGTCGAGACTTTGCCGCAGCCGGAGGCCGTTGCCATTGCGGGCGACTTCAACAAGCTCCTGGGTGCGGCCGAGGACTGGGCTCCGCAGTATGACGAGGCACAGATGGAGTTCAACCCGCTGGTCCAGCTGTGGTCCCTGACCGCTGAGTTGCCTGCCGGTTTCTACACCTACAAGATCGCGTTGAACCGCTCGTGGGAGGAGAACTATGGCGCGTTCGGCGCCCGCGATGGTGCCAACCACGAGTTGAACCACGACGGCGGCCCGGTCACCATCACGTACAACCACGCCACCCGGGACATCGTGGTCAGTTAGCTACTTCCAACACAGAATCCCGCCCTTGTCCGCTGAACCCAACCTTTGAAGGTCGGGAGCAGCGAACAGGGGCGGGATTCGTTAAGGTGGGTCCATGGCGACAGACGAGGTGAGACTCACTGCCCGGATTTCCGGCGTGGTGCAGGGCGTTGGTTTCCGCTACTGGACGGCCCGAAAAGCCGACGAACTCATGCTGAAAGGCACAGTCCGGAACCGCTCCGACGGCTCCGTGGAGATTGTGGCCGAGGGACCGGCTGCCGATGTTGACCGCATGCTGGCCTGGTTGAATTCATCCGATGCCCCGGGCCGTGTGGAGAACGTGGAATCCGACGTTTCAAAGGCGACGGGTGACTTTAAGGATTTTCGGATCGTCGGCTAAAGCCAACTCAGCGGTCCCCGCGAACGTCGGCAAGTATTGCGGCAGTGCTTAGCTCCGTCTTCACCCGCTTGAGCGAGGTGAAATCCGTGGGGCGGGTTGCCTCGATGTAGTGTTCCAGCCGCTGCAAGGCCGGCTGTGAGGAGGGATCCCGAACGGCGTCGGCACCCACAGCGTTGGCCGCAGCAAGGGCGTGCCGGTAGTCCAGCCCGGACTGCAGTGACAACACCAGGGCGGCGCAGAACGCGTCGCCGGCACCGATGGTGTTGGCAATATCTGTCACCGAAACGGCCGGCGCTTCGGCAACTTTCTCGCCATGGACCAGGATCGCGGAACCCTCGCCGCCGTAGGTCACGGCCACCAACGGCGCTTCCTGCAGCGCGGGGATCAGCGCGTACTCGGTTTCGTTGACGATCACCAGGTCGCAGCGTTCAAGGAGTTCCGGCAGCAAAGGCGCGGCAGGCGCGGCGTTCAGGGCAAAGAAGCCCTTGGCGGCCCGGGCGGCAGCCAGGACCACTTCCTGGTCAACCTCAAGCTGGCACAGCACGGGACCTTCACCGAACGTCACGCCGCTTACGGACACGTGTGCGTTGGCGCCCGGGCACACGACGATCTGGTTCTCGCCGTCGCTGTCCACTAGGACAAGTGCGGTGCCTGTGGGTTCATCCACGTGCGCAATATCGCCGACGTCGACGCCGGCGTCAGCCATCGCGTTCAGAAGCGTGCGTCCGGCTTCGTCCTGTCCCACGGCCCCGACCATGCGGGAGGTTCCCGTGAGCCGGGCCGCGGCGACGGCCTGGTTGGCGCCTTTGCCGCCGGGTTGCTGGCGGAGAACGCCGTCGCCCACTGTTTCACCGGGGGAGGGGAGCCGGTGGGTGGTGGCGGTGATGTCGAGGTTGATGCTGCCCACGACAGTGAGTGCAGGGGAAGTGCTCATGGAGGGCCCTATCATGGAACGGAACGTCAGGAGGATTGGATGACTGAGAGGTGGCCGGCCCTGGCTGCGACAAGGCATTTGGCCAAGTAGACCGGGGCGCCGTTGCGGCGGACGTATTGGGTCAGCACCAGCACCGGATCGGACGGACGGAGGTTCAGGAGCTTGGCGCGGCTGGGGCCTGCGGTGCTGAGGCTGATCTGGCATTCGCCGGGTCCCAGGGTGCTGCCGGAGAGGCTCGCGAGGATTTCCAGCAGTGTCTGCGCCGGCAGCCCGGGAGCTTCAGCGGCATCGAGCAACGCCGCCGCTTCGGGGAGGTCCTGCGCCACGTTTTCCTGAAGGTGGGCCACAGGTTCGCCATCGCGGATGAGGACACTTTCCCAGAACCAGACGTCTTCCTCGGGCTGGACGCCCAGGCCCGGGGCCACGAATTCGGAGGCCGGCTGCTTGATCGCAGCCACGCGTTTGACCTGAATGTCGGAGTCCGGCCCGCCGAGCAGTTGGTCGAAGGGGCGGATGTGTTCGATCCCGATCCGGGGCAAGGTGTCTGCCACGAACCGGCCCACACCGCGTCGTGAACGCGTCAGGCCGTCTTCTTCCAGGAGCATGAGGGCCTCCCGGATCACGGTGCGGCTCACGTCCATCATGGTGCCGAGTTCTGTTTCCGTGGGCAGGAGTGAGCCCGGCGGCAGGAGCTTGGTCCTGATGGCTTCTGCGATGCGGGAGTAGGCCGCCACTCGCAGGGGCTGCCCCTGTTGGGCAGCGATGGGCCGGGACAGGAACTGGACAGCGTTGTCGGTCAAGGGAACCTCGCTTGGAATCGGTTAGGGACACTGTACCGGAGAAATGTGAGAGGTTGCACAAGCGAGTAATACATGCTTGTATAACAACTCACATCTCGCGGCGCTCGCAGGCGCCCTCGGACAAAGGAGTTTGATGTGAACATCCCCAACACCGCGGTGGAACCGCAGGAAACGGCACCCGCCGCCGTCGAAGAGGTAAACCGCTTCCAGGGCCGTGCCGCCGCCTTCCTGATCACCACGCTTGTCCTGGCCGTCCTCGCGTTCCAGCTCAACGCCAGCATGATCACCCCTGCGTTGCCCCACATCGGCTCGTTCTTTGGTGAGTCTCCTGAAGCTGTTGCCCAGGTGCAGTCCATGTTCTTCCTGGCCGGCGCCATCTCAGGTCCCGTGATCGGACGCTGGAGCGACTTCATCGGCCGACGCACAGCGCTCTTGTTGGTCCTCGCCATCATGGGCGTGGGAACGGTGCTGTGCATCTTTGCTCCGAACCTTCCGTTGCTGGTGGCAGGCCGGTTCATGCAGGGCACGTCAAGTGCGATCTTCGCCTTGTCCTACATCGTCCTGAACGAATACCTGCCCGCACGGCTCTTTGGCACCTCCATCGGCATTATTGCCGCCATCAACGGTGGCGTGGGTGGCGTGGACGGCTACTTCGGCGGCCTGATGGCTGAGACCATGGGATTCCAGTCGATCTTCGTCGCCGTGCTGGTACTGGCCGCGATCGCCGTCGTGTGCGTTATCAAAGTGGTCCCCAAGGGGCGTTCAGCCGCCGCAAGCGGCCGCATGGACTGGTGGGGTGCGGGCTCGCTCTCGGTGTTCCTCGTGTTCATCACCTACTTCGTTTCCACCGGTTCCTCGGCCGGATGGACTTCGCCGGCAGCCCTGGGTCTCCTTGCCGGCAGCATCGCGTCCTTCACCGCGTTCTGGCTCATCGAGAAGAAGCGCGAAACTCCGTTGGTGGCCGTCCATCACCTGCGCTCCCGCCAAGTGTGGCCCGTTATCGCCACCACGGTCCTGACGCTCGCCGGGATCTTCGCCATCATCAACTTCACCGTGGTGCTCCTGAGCCAGGACAAAACCAACGGCTTCGGGCTGTCAGCATCCGTCGCGGCCCTGCTCTTCCTGACTCCCGCAGCGTTGATCGGGGTCTTCGCAGCTCCGCTCGCCGGATGGATCGCCGACCGCCGCGGCTGGATCAAAACCGTCCGCGTCGGCTCCGCAGCCAGCCTCGCCTGCGCGATCGTTGCAGCGTTGTTCGCCAACAACCAGATCGCCGTCCTGGTTGCCATCGCAGCACTCGGCATTTTCTACAACGGCTTCTTCCTTACCGCCATCAACGGACTTTCAGTCCTCCTCTCGCCCAAGGAAGCGCCGGCCGCGCTGCCGGGCATCAACGGAGCGAGCTTCGGCATCGGGGCGAGTCTCGGCGTCGTGGTTGTTGCCCCGTTCGCGGGCCTGGGAACCGCCGCCGGGTACTCCACAGCGCTCTGGATTTCCGTGGGGATCACGGTCCTCGCGTTTGTGGTGAGCCTGTTCATCGCCGCCCCCAAGGGCGAAAAGATCTAAAGCACGACGGCGGCCCCCACCACCCGGGGGCACGGCCCCCTTCATCAAGCCAATCCGAAATGAGAAACCATGAACCAGCCCGCACCCTTCTTCCTTGACTGCGATACCGGCATCGACGACGCCTTGGCCCTCGCCTACCTCTTGGCTACTCCTCGGGCGGAGCTCGTGGGCATCGGCACCGTGAGCGGCAACATCAGTGCGGCCGGCGGCGCCCGGAACACACTGGACTTGCTGAAGCTCGCCGGGCAGCCGGACATTCCTGTCGCTGTGGGCGCCCACGATCCGCAGGTGGGCACCTTCCACGGTGGCGCTCCGCACGTCCATGGCGACAACGGGATCGGGGGAGTGGACCTCTCGCCGTCTGACCGGTCACCCGTTCAGTCGACTGCCGCCGAGCTCCTGGTGGAGCTGGCTCGCCAATACGCGGGTGAGCTGCGAGTCGTGGCGATCGGGCCGCTGACCAACATCGCCGAGGCCCTCCGACTGGAACCGAAGCTGCCGGAGTTGGTTGCAGAAATCACCATCATGGGCGGCGCAGCCTTGGCCCCGGGGAACATCACGCCCGTTGCCGAAGCGAACATCGCCAACGATCCCGAGGCCGCGGCCGAAGTCCTCGCCGCCGATTGGGATGTGACCTTGGTGCCACTGGACGTCACCATGACCAACGTGCTGGAGGAGTCCCACCGGCAGGAACTCCTGGCCTCGGACCACCCCGTCTCGCAGGCCCTCGGCGAGATGCTGGGCTACTACTTTGGCTTCTACGTGGACATCTTCGGCCGGGCCTGCTCTGCCATGCACGATCCCCTCGCCGCGGCCATTGCCGTCAGGGGAGTAGAGCTTGCAACCGCACCCAAGGTCCGCGTCCAGGTGGACACCACCAGCGGTCCGAGCCGCGGCCAGACGGTGTGCGACCTTCGCGGACAGTACGTCGGTTTCCCGGATCAGCGCGGAGCACGGTGCCGTGTGGTCCTGTCCATCGGCGAGGAATTCGCACCGCACCTGCTGGGCACCCTGCAGGCGGCGTGGCTCTCCGAGCGCGAGTCCGTAACACCCGTCGCCTAACGCCCCCGCTAACCCAACTGAGTCGCAGTAGTGCGCGTTATGAGCCGTCATAACGCGCACTACTGCGACTTACTTGGGTTAGGCGTACATCAGGGAGCCGGGCGTGGTCAGCGTTTCGCCCGTTTCGAGCCAGGTCTTCAGGCCCGAGAGGATCATGGGCCAGCCGCCGTACAGCTGGTCGTTGGCGCCTTCGCGGAGCTGGTCGTGGGTCACAGTGAGGTGGCAAGAGTCGCCCACCGGTTCGATCTCCCACGTGATCCGGGACGTGCCCTCGGCTTTGACGTCCTCGCCCCACAACGCAGTCATGGTCTGGACCAGCCGGCGCGGTGGGTCAACCTCAATGTTCTCGCCCTCACCCAGCGGAGCATCTGCCTTGACGTTCCGCATCTCGAAGCGGCCACCCGGTGTCCAGTCCGACGTGAACGTGTTTCCGAACTGGTACTTGCTCCGGATCTCGCTGTTGGTGATGGCTTCCCACAGCCGTTCGGGCGTGGTCTTGATGTAAATCTCGAAGATCTTTTCCATGGGACTTTCCAATCTGGATTTGAGGTCGCTGAGGGCAGCGGCCCATGGTTCTGCGTATTTGCTCACCCAGCGGTCATGGATGAGCCTGATGGGGACCGGGTTCAGGAAGTGCAACTTTTCACGCCCCCGACGGCGGGTGACCACCAGTCCTGCATCCTCCAACAGCTTGAGGTGCTTGGCGATGCCGAAACGTGTCATCTCGAACCGGGCTCCGAGGGCTGACAGGGTTTGCCCGTCCTCGCGGAACAACTCGTCGAGCAATTCCCGGCGGGTTGGGTCTGCGAGTGCCTTGAACACGGGGTCCATGGGAACAGAATAGGTGACCATTTGGTCACGTGTCAACGGTTTCTGTGGCGCTGCCCGGCCCTGCCGCTGCCCGCACTCGAGTTCGCCGGAAAGCGGCGGAACCCCCCGATCACGAACAGCGAAAGCGACGTCTTCCCGCGTACCCGGCGAGACCTACCCCGCCTTGGTCTTTCCGATAGTTTCTGGATTGCAGCAGAAACTGGATTGTCCTTATGTGGGCCTCACGGCAAGCTCTAGATCTGCTTATCTGCACCAGCGCACGAGACCAGCACCCGATACTGGCCTCCATTGCAGCTTAAAAGTTACCCGCGAGTTCGGAAACTCATCTGTTGTTATTGCGTAAACTTTACGATAGTTTCTCTCTGTGATGCGCGTCGCACTGAAGCTTCGGGGCGACGAAGGCCGAGTGAAGGACGAAGATGACCATCCACCCTGAGGACTTACTGAGCGCTGAGGAGCGTTTGAAACGCCTGCATGAACGCCTGGGCGGCATTGCTTACGGCGGCGATTACAACCCTGAACAATGGCCCCGCGAGGTGTGGCTCGAGGATGCCAGGCTCATGCAGCAAGCAGGCGTGAACCTGGTGACGCTGGCCGTATTTTCGTGGAGCCGGTTGGAGATCACGGACGGTGTCTTCGACTTCGGATGGCTGGATGACGTCATGGATCTCATGCATGCCCACGGGATCGGCGTGGACCTCGCTACCCCGGACGCCGTACCGCCGGCGTGGCTCGTGGAGCAGCATCCGGACATCATGCCTGAGCGCGCGGATGGCAGCATTTTCGGTTTTGGCTCCCGCCAGCATTTTGATGTTTCCCATCCCGTCTACAGGGCAAAGTCCCTGGCCCTCACGGAGAAGATGGGGGAGCGGTACGCCCAGCACCCGGCGCTGCGGATGTGGCATGTGGGCAACGAATACGGACCCACGTCCTACGGCCCCTGGGCAGAGAAGGCGTTCCGGACATGGCTGCAACGGAAGTACGCCTCCCTGGACGAACTCAACCAGGCCTGGAGCACCACGGTGTGGGGACAGCACTACACCGACTGGAACCAGGTCCGTGTACCGGCGCAGCCACGCACGTGGTCCAACCCCTCCCGGCGCCTGGACTTCCACCGGTTCACCTCGGACAGCATGCTGGAACACTTCAAGGCGGAGCGGGACATCCTCCGGCGGCACACCCCGGACCTGCCGATCGTCACCAACTTCATGCGCTTCTACAAAACCAACGACTACTGGGCCTGGGCGGCGGAAGAAGACGCTGCGGCGCTGGATATCTACCCGGATCCACGGGAAGAGGACGCGCACGTTTCGGCAGCGCTGAACTTCGACCTGATGCGCTCGCTCCGCCACGGCCAGCCATGGATGGTGATGGAGCAGGCCACCGGTGCGGTCAGCCAGTGGTCCATCAACGTGTCCAAGCTTCCGGGGAAGATGCGCCTCGGTTCCTACCAGGCCATTGCCCAGGGTGCGGATTCCATCCTGTTCTTCCAATGGCGCCAGGCCAAGGGCGGAACCGAACGCTACCACTCGGCCATGGTCAACCATGCCGGTCCCAACACACGGATCTTCCGGGAAGTATGCGAGCTTGGTCAAGAGTTGAAGTCCCTCGGTGGACTCACCGGCACGCGGTCCACAGCCAAGGTGGCCATCGTGTTCGACTGGGATTGCTGGTGGGCACTTGAGCTGGGCAACTCACCGCGTTCTGACCTCAACTATGCGCAGGAAGTTCTGCGTTTCTATCGGCCGCTTTTCGAGGCCAACGTGACCGTGGACTTCGTCAACGCCAACAGCGACCCTTCCCCGTACAGTCTGGTGATCATGCCGGCGTCGTACCTCCTCACCGACGAGTCCGCGGCGAGGTTCGGGAAGTACGTGTCTGACGGCGGCCGCCTGGTGGTGTCCTACCTTTCGGGGGTCGTGGATGAGGACAACACCATCCGCCTGGGCGGCTACCCGGGTGCGCTGCGGAACGTCCTGGGAGCGTGGAGTGAGGAGATGCACCCGCTCGCGGATGAGGACGAACAGGTCAAGCTTTCAACGCGCGACGGCGGGACCTCCTCCGCGGGCTACTGGACTGAGCATCTGAACACGGAAACGGCGGACGTCGTGGCCGCTTACGCCTCGGGCCGACTCGCCGGCTCGCCGGCGGTGACACGCAACTCCTTCGGCAGCGGAACGGCGCTCTATCTCTCAGCGCGGGTGGACGAAGGCCTGCTGCGGCAACTGCTCGACGACGAACTTCACGCCGCCGGTGTGGCCCCCGAACTGGACGTGCCCGCAGGAGTCCAGGTCCGCCGTCGTGCCGGCACCAAGGCTGACGGCACTGCCCGCAGCTTCCTGCTGGTGCTCAACCACAACGACGCTCCCGTCCAGGTAGACGTCCACGACGGCGGCACGGACCTTCTCAGCGACCGCCCGGTTCAGGGCACGGTTGAGGTAGAGGCAAATGGCGTTCTGATCCTGGAGGAAAGGGTGGCGTCGTGGCACTGAGACTGGACATCCCTCCGGCGGCTGTCGTCGAGGAGAAGCCGCACAAGAAGCGCCGCCACAAGCCTGGAAGCTGGAAGCTGGCGCTCAAACGCGATTGGCGTCTGTACACACTGTTAGCGCTACCACTGGCCTACTTCCTGGTATTCCGTTACTTGCCCATGGCCGGCAACGTGATTGCTTTCCGCCAGTTCCAACCCGGCGGCAACATTTTCGGCGAGAAATGGGTGGGCTTCAAATACATCACCCTCTTCATCAACGATCCCAGTTTCTGGCAGGCCTTCCAGAACACGATTGTCCTGGGTGTCCTGACACTGGTGTTCTGCTTCCCGATGCCCATCATCTTCGCGCTGATGCTGAACGAACTGCGATCGCAGAAGTTCAAGAAGTTCGTCCAGACCGTGGCTTACCTGCCGCATTTCATGTCCGTGGTGATCATTGCCGGCATGATCCTGCAGAACTTCTCCATGACCGGAACCGTGAACCAGATCTCCGAGGCATTGTTCGGCAATACGGTGAACTTCACGCAGGATCCCAACTGGTTCCGTCCCATGTACATCAGCTCAGAGGTGTGGCAGACCATGGGCTGGGGCGCAATCCTCTACCTGGCGGCGCTGACGCGGGTGGACGAATCGCTCTATGAGGCGGCCAGGATCGATGGCGCCAATCGCTGGCAACAGACGTGGCACGTGACGCTTCCCGCCATCCGGCCAACCGTCATCACGTTGCTGATCCTGAACATCGGCACATTCATGGCGGTCGGGTTCGAGAAGATCCTGCTGATCTACAACCCCCTCAACTACGCAGCTTCGGACGTCATCTCCACCTACCTGTACCGGGTGGGCCTGGAATCCAGCAACTTCAGCTATGCGGCCGCAATCGGAATGTTCGAATCCGTCATCGGCCTCACGTTGATCCTCTCAGCGAACGCCATTTCCAAGCGCGTCGCAGGAACGAGCCTGTGGTGAACAAGACTTCCATTGCCGAGCGTGGCGTCCTGGTGCGGAACATGAAGGTGTCCAAGGGGATGCGCGTGTTCCAGGCCTGCAACCTCGTGTTCCTGCTGTTGGTGGTGTTCCTGACGGCCTACCCGTTCCTGAACATCATTGCGCAGTCGTTTTCCAGCGAAGGTTTCATCAACTCCGGGCAGGTCAACCTGTTCCCGATGGGCTTCAACACCGAGACCTACAAACTGATCCTGGCCGACTCGTCGTTCTGGACCAACTATGGAAACACGGTGCTGTACACCGTGGTGGCCACGGCCATTTCCATGGTGCTCACCACGTCCTTTGCCTACGCGATTGCCAAGAAGGACCTGAAGGGCCGCAGCGTCTTCATCGGGCTGGCCGTTTTCACCATGTTCTTCAACGGCGGGCTCATTCCCAACTACGTGCTGATCAGTTCCCTGTGCATGCGGGACACCATTTGGGCCGTGGTGCTGCCGAATGCCATCAGCGTCTTCAACCTGCTGATCATGAAGTCCTTCTTCGAAAACATGCCCAGGGAATTGGAAGAGGCGGCCTCCATTGACGGCCTGACCCAGTACGGGATCCTTTTCCGCGTGGTGCTGCCGCTGAGCAAGGCGATCGTCGCCACCATGGTGCTGTTCTACGCCGTGGCCAACTGGAACTCCTGGTTCCAGGCCTTCCTTTACCTGGACAACCCGGACCTGTTCCCGGTCACCATTTACCTCCGGAACATGATCGCCGGTGTCACTACCGCAGGATCTGCAGGCGGAACGGCAGAGAACGTCGGCCAGATCGCCGCCAACATCCAGTCGGTGACCATCGTCCTTACCGTCATCCCCATCCTTTGTGTCTATCCCTTCGTCCAGAAGTACTTCTTCTCGGGCGTGATGCTCGGTTCCGTCAAGGAATAAACCCTTATGAAAGGTATGCCAATGATTCGCAGAAGAGACTTCCTGGGCCTCGCGTCCGTGGTCACCATAGGACTGGTCATGACCGCTTGCGATGCTGATCCCAAGGACAAAGTGGATACGTCCAAGAACCGCAATGGAGCCATGGACAGCTTCAAAGTGGGAGACACCTTCAAGGCGACGGCGCCACTGACGTTCTCCTTCCTCTTTTCCGACCAGCCCACCTATCCGTACAAGAAGGACTGGCTGCTCTTCACCAAGATGGCCAGCGACAACAACATCACGCTGGAACCCACCATCGTTCCCAACAGCGACTACGAGCAGAAGCGCAGCCTCCTCATCAGCTCCGGCAGTGCTCCTGAAATCATTGCCAAGACGTACCCGGGACAGGAATCGGCGTTCGTCTCTGCCGGTGCCGTGCTGCCCGTCAGCGACTACGTCGACCTGATGCCGCACTACCAGGACAAGGTCAAGAAGTGGAAGCTCGAGCCCGAGATCGAAGCCCTCACCCAGGAAGACGGCAAGTACTACGTCCTCCCGGGCCTGCATGAGGAACTGTGGCCGGACTACTCCCTGTGTTTCCGCAAGGACGTCCTGAAGAAGGAAGGACTGTCTGAGCCCAAGACCTGGGACGAACTCCGGGAAGTGCTCCGCGCGCTCAAGAAGGCCTATCCCGACGTCGTACCTTTCTCGGACCGCTTCAAAGGCGACAGTGTCCTGAACATCGCTGGCGTCGCCTACGGCACTGTGGCCGGTTGGGGTCTTGTGGACGGTCTGCTGTTCGACCAGGACAAGAAGGAGTTCGGCTTCGCGGCCGGTTCCGACAAGTTCAAGGACCTGGCCGCCTACTTCAACTCGTTGGTTTCAGAAGGCCTCATGGACCCGGAAAGCTTCACGCAGACGGACGACGCCGCCATCCAGAAGTTCGTTTCCGGCAAGTCGTTCGTGATCAGTGCCAACTCGCAGAACGTCATCACGTACCGCACCTCCATGGAACAGTCGCTCGGCAAGGGCGCCTTCGAGATCGGCAAGATCACTGTTCCGGGCGGTCCGGCCGGCGACATCATCGGCGGCACCCGCCTGGAAAACGGCATCATGCTGAACTCGTCCGTGAAGGAGAAGGACAGCTTCGTGGCACTCATCCAATACATCGACTGGCTGTTCTACAGCGACGCCGGCCAGGAGTTCAGCAAGTGGGGCGTCGAAGGGACCACCTATACCAAGCAGGGCGGCAAGAGGAAGCTCGCAGCTGATATCAACTATCAGGGACTCAACCCCGCCGGGACCAAGGACCTTCGGGTGGACTACGGATTCTCCGGCGGCAACTTCGCCTATGGCGGTACCACGGACCTCCTGCAGTCCACGTTCAACGAGGAAGAACTGGCGTTCCAGGAGGCCATGAAGTCCAAGAAGCCCCGTCCTGTCTCGCCGCCTGTCCCCTTCAGCGACGTGGATCGTGAACAAGCCACCCTGGCGCTCACGCCGCTGAAGGACCACGTCAAGCAGAACACCCTGAAGTTCATCACCGGACAGAGGGCACTCGGCGAGTTCGATGCATATGTGAAGGAACTCGACAGCAAAGGCATGGGCAAATACGTGGACCTCGCCAACAAGGCATACAAGGCCTACGCGGACAAGAAGTAGGTTCTGGTGGCAGCCACGAAAGCGGAATTCGGCTCAGGAACGCTCTTTAAGGCGGCCGGCACTGTCTACGGCGTGATGGTGGGGAGCGGTTTGCTGGTGCTGACCAACGTCCTCGTGCTGGCCATCCCGCTGCTGGGGCCGCTGGCCCCGATTCCGCTGGTCCTGGTCGGTCCGGCAGTGGTGGCTGCGTGCTACGCCTTCAACCGGCTCATGGCTGGGGAGGACACGGGGGTCTTCCGTGACTTCGTGAAGGCCTACCGCCAGAACTTTGGACAGGCACTGATCGCGTGGTTGCCATACCTGGTCCTCCTGGCGGTCATCACGGCCAACCTCATCAGCCTTCCGGGCAGCAACCCTGAAACTGTTGCTGCCCGGGTGGGGCTGCTGGGCCTGGCTGTCCTTGTGAGCACCGCAGCCGTTCATGCTCTGTTGCTGCTGTCCCGGTTCGCTTTCAGGACCGTGGACATTTACAGGCTCTCGCTCTACAGCCTCGGTTCCCTGAAGCGGGTGTCCCTCGGCAACGCGGGAATCCTGTTCATCGCCGGATTCCTGCTGGTCACCACTACGGCCTGGCTGCTGCCGTTCATTTCCGGCGCCGTGGTGTACCTCATCTGCTTGAACTCCAGGCCGCTGCTCAAGCTTGTGGAGGAAAAGTTCACGCTGCCCGCCTAAAGCAACCCGGGGTCACTTATGGCCCATCATCGCGGTCAACATGGGCCCTAAGTGACCCCGGGTTCCGCTTAGAGGTTCGTTCGGACTACTGCGCCCTGGGCGACGACGGTGTTCACCTTTTCGAGGGCAGAACCGTCCGCCAGGGGGTCGGCATCAACAATAACGACATCGGCCATCGAGCCGCGTACCAGGCGACCCACGGCGTCGCCACGGCCGAGCAAACGTGCCGCGTTGGTCGTGGCAGCCTGCAGCGCCTCGAGGGGAGTGAGGCCGGCTTCGGAGAGCAGGCGAACCTCGGTGCCGATGGGCGTCACGTCCGTGCCGAACGAGTCCGTACCGGCGATGATCGTCACTCCGGCTTCCTTTGCTGCCCGCACGGCTGCCTGGAGGATCGGGGTGTACTCCTTGCCGCGGGCAGCCAGGATCGGGTTGCTCGACCTGGCCATGCTGGTGATTGCATCCATGGTGGGCGTGAAATAGGTTCCTCGACGCGCCATCTCGTGGATGGTCGCCTCTGACATGAACACGCCATGCTCAATGCTCCGGACACCGGCCCGGACCGCGCCGTCGATGCCTTCTGCGCTGTACGCGTGACACAGCACACCGGCACCCTTTGCGGCTTTCACGATCGCACCGATTTGATCCACGTTGTAGACCAATTCGCGGGGATCCTGCTCGGGGATGCCTGCCCGCGGGTTGGCCCGGGTCTTGATGACCTCGGCACCACGCTTGAGGTTGATGCGGGTGAGGTAGGCCAAATCCTGGGCCTCCGTGACGCCGCCCTTGAGAGTGGCCAGCGGCGCCAGGTCCGGATCGGCCAGGAGGGAGTCTCCTTGGTCCGGGGAGATGAACAGTCCGGCCGGGGTCATGCGAGGAGTGACGCCCGGCGCCCAGAAAGGTACCGCGGCCATGGCGATGTCCTGGTAAAAGGTACTCGACCCGCTGCGGACACTCGTAGCTCCACCCTGGAGAAGCAGGCGGGCATCGGCCAGGGCGTTAGCGTGCACGTGGGCATCGACGAGGCCCGGGAGGACCCAGCGGCCGGACGCGTTCAGCACACGCGCACGGTTTGCGACGGCGGCAACCGCCTTGCGCGTCTGGTCCCGGGTTCCGACGGCGGTCACCTTGCCACCGTCGAGGACCACCACGCCATCCGCTACAGCGTCGCCGGTCTTGGGATCCACCACGGTGCCGCCCTCGATGACCACTGCTTGGGTAGTGAGAGGCTGGCCGGGATAGTTCGGCCCGGACTTCGGGTTGTCTGCCAAGGCCGGGGGAGCGGAGACCATTTGAGCGGCGATGCCTGCGACGGAAATTCCGGCAAGGGCTGCGGCGCCGGCGAGGATGCCACGACGCGGCAATTCACCGGTGGGCTTGGGCGCTGAAGTGTGGTCGTGAAGGCACATCGTTGTACTCCTGGGTGGAACTACCGGGGCCGCTACGATCTAGCGATCCACTTTTGGTATTCCAGAATGCAGGATGTGGGCCGATGAGCGCAAGCTTCTATGCCAGATTATGTGCGTGAGATTTCGTTCTGGTATGCCAAATAGCGGGCGGTGTTAGGCGGGATCAGCTTGTCCATCCAGAATCTGTTCTCGCAGGATATCGGCATGCCCGCAATGCTGTGCCAACTCCCGGAGCATGTGGAGATACACCCAGCGCAATGGCAGCGGGCCGCGGCGGTTCCCCAGGAGCAGGTCATCAAGTCCGAGGTCAGCGGCCGCGCGGCGAGATGCTTCGCACGCCTGGCGGTGGGCCTGCTGGATACCAGCGATCGTGTCCGTCTCCTCAAGGATGAACGACTCGTCCGGTGTCGATGGAATGCCGATCTCAGCACGGGAGCGGCAGGTGATCGCTTCGTCGAACCAGACCTTCTCCACGAACGTCACGTGCTTCACGAGGCCCAGGAGTGTCGTCCGCGAGGGGACCAGCCGGCGTCGGGCTTGTTCTTCGGTGAGTCCGTCCAGGCTGGCGTTCAGTGCGCGGCGGTGTTCGTCGATGAAGGCCTCGAATTGCACGTGGGCGTCCGCGGTGATGACGCCATCAGCCGAGCGTAGTGGGGCGCTCATCCGAGAGCCACCGTGCCGTCGTCGTCGACCCTCCAGCCGGGGTTGTAGGCAATTTCCCACACAATGCCGTTGGGGTCCTTGACGTGGCCGTGGTAGATGCCGCCGAACGCGCCTGCCTGGGCCGGCTTGATGACACTGGCGCCCGCTGAGGCCAGTTTCTCAATGGTGCGGGTCACTTCCGCCTCGCTGCCAACGTTATGGGACAAAGTGACGCCACTGACGCCCGCGGTTTTGGTGCCGCTGGCCAAGTCCTGGTCGAACTTGTCAGCGTCGAAGAGACCGAGAACCTGTCCGGGGGCAACCTGGAAAAAGATGATTTCGCCGGGAACGTCCATGAGGGGATCCCAACCGAGCCCGTCCTTGTAGAAGGCGCGGGCCCGGTCCAGATCAAGCGTGGCAAACGTGATGAAATGCAGTCGCTGTTCCATACGGCCATGCTAGCGAGGAGGAGCGACGATAACTCAGGCCAGGTGCTGGCGCGTGCCGTTCAGTTCGGAGGCCGGCGCGTCGAACAAGGCGGCCACGTGCTCGCCGAGTTCGTTGACGTGGGTGTAGCCCGGGAATTTGCGGTGGGGTGCGGCCTCCTTCATGGCGTCGTCAAGGAGTGCCTTCACCACGAAAACGACGGCGGCCGAGGTCTGCTCCTTCGGCTCGGTCTTGTGGCCTGACTGGGCCGCGTTGAAGCCGTCCGCCACGCCCAGGACCCAGGCTTCCGATGCAGCCTTGATGGCGGAGTAGCTGGCACCGCCCGCGGTCGGCTTGGCAGCCGCTACAGCCGAAACGATGGCCAGGCGGCCGCGCGGCGAGGCCTCGAGGTCGGCATAGAAGGCGCGCGAGGTGTTCCGGAGCGTGGTCATGATGCTGGTGTGGAGGATGTCCCAGTCCTCGTCGCGCTGGCCGGCAATTCCTTCGCCGCCGCGCCAACCGCCCACCAAATGGATGAGCCCGTCCACGCTGCCGAGGTCGTTGCGGACGTCTGCGGCGAGTTTTTCCACGGCTTCCGGGTTGGAAAGGTTGCATACATAGGTCTTGGTGCCTGGGTACGTTTCGGCCAAGGCCTCCAGCCGGGTGGCGTCGAGGTCGACGGCGGCCACCCGCGCGCCCTTGGCGAGGAGTGCGGCGATGACAGCCTGCCCTGCGGCGCTGGTGGATCCTGCGACCACCACGTTGAGGGGCTGGGCGGCTTCCACGTCATTGTGGTCATTCGTAAGGGGCACGGCGAGTCCTTCCAAAACTGTGTTTGCGTTCTTAAGGAGCGTAGCGAGGCTCGGCACGGGCTAACGGATATTCCGGCTGAGCGTAAGAGATTCTCATGCTTGGATCGGATTGTGCCGAGGTGAGCGGTATTGAAGTGCCGGCGTGAAGTTCTAATCGAGACAACGATCCGGGCACGGATTCAATAGCCCCGGTTTTCCGGGGCGCCCGGCGAGCGACAATGACCTAAGGCACTTACTGTTGGCATCAACTACCGCCGAACCGCCGCCGCGGTGGCCACGGCGTCCTTCGCTGCCATGTCCCTGAGCGGCTGCATCTCTTACTGGGGAGGCGCTCCGCCGTGCATGCCTCCTGATTACACGGTCAGTCCGACTGCCGCCAGGCCTGGTGACTCCGTGACAATTACCGCGGCGGATGCCACGTGCGATCCGCGCTACGGCCACGACGCACGGGTGCTGATCGTCGTTAAGGATTCCACCGGCGTCGAAGTTCTCACCACCACAGCTCCCATGGCCGACGCAGGCGGCTTCTCCTACACGTTCCAAGTGCCCACAACCATGAAATCGGGTATAGCCAGCGTCGGCGCGTCCCCGGACGGTGTCGACTGGTGCGACGACACCGGCAGGAACAACCGGGTAGGCCGCGGGGAACCTGAACTTCAACGGGCGTCCTGCGCTGAACGGGTCAAACCGCTGAACATCAGCCGTTGAGGTGGCGCGGCCGTTGTTGAGGCAGGTCCACGGCGGTGGGAGGATGAGTCTGTGCAACCCTTCTTCGACTTCCTCGGACACTACTGGTGGCTCATCTTCCCGATCGGCGGCATGGCCGGCGGGTGGATCCGGCAATGGTCCCGTGCCAGCGAACGGCGCCACCGGCGCAAGGTTGAGTTGTACAAGCTGAAGAACCAACAGGCCGTGACCGAACAAGCCAGCCAAGCCGAAGTTGCCGCTTTGATGGCGGCCCACGATGCCGTGAACCACAAGTGGCTCGACTACGAGTTGGACGTGGGAAAGCTTATTGATTACCCGTTGATGAGCGACGTCCGCGAGCCGCTCACGGTGGCCTTCCTTCGTGCCAAGAAGGAGGCCGACGGCATGCGGCCCGCTTCGCCTGCGGAAATTACGACGGCGGCCCGCCTCGCCGAATACCGGGCGACGGTGCACAGCTATGAGATTGCCTTCGAGATTGCAGAACGCGAATCAAAGCGGATCAAGGACGGCAACTTCACCGGTCCCGAACGGGAACGCCTGGCCACAGCGCGCAAACTCCTGCGCATTGCGGAGGACGTCGCGGCCACTCCGGCCGAGCGCCAGACGGCCTACAAGCGCGCCCGGAAGGAACTGGACGGCCTGATCGTCTTGCCCGAAACCACGGTTGCCGCTCTGGAAAAGAAGGTCGCCGGGATGCTGGATACCCGCAAAGACCCCGACACAGACGCCCGGATCGCGTGAGCTGAGCCCTTGCCTGGGCGGCACTGTACCTCCACGACCCACTTCGAATCCCGCCAAGCCGAAAGGCAACCGGAAGGGGGTTCCTTCGGATCTGCGGAAGCTCAAAGTAGGTCGGGAGGGTACGTCTCATTCCCCTTCCGGCCGACGCACCCCACCTTGGTGAGAGAGCGTCCGGGGGATGGGGGGTGTTTGGTGAGAGAGGGTCCGGGGGTAGGGGTGTTTGGTGAGAGAGCGTCCGGGGGTAGGGGGTGTTTGGTGAGAGAGGGTCCGGGGGTAGGGGAGGCTCAGGCCGGGCGGACCTCCACTGGCGTCAGCATCTCCCGCTCAAAGCCCACTACGCGGCGCTCACCGTGCAGGATCACCTCGTGGGTCGCAGCGTCTGAAGTGCTTGAGGTCGAGACATGCAGCTTCACCAGCCCCGGCGTCACCACTCGTGCCAGGTCCAGCCCGGTGAATGACGTCCTATCGGCATGGACCGTGAACTCCACTTGGGCCGAGGACCCGGCGGCCAGTTCTACCCGGGCATAACCGATGAGTTCGCGGACAGGCCGGACCACTTCGCCCTCGGGGTCTTCCAAGTAGAGCTGCACGATCTCAGCCCCGGCACGCGAACCCGTGTTGGTCACCGTGCAGGAGACGGTGACCGAGTCCGACGTCGACATGGTGGGCGCACTGCACCGGTGGTCCGCGAGGGAAAAGTCCGTATAGGACAAGCCGTGCCCGAAGCCAAACAGCGGTGACGGATCCAGCGCGCTCACCTGCGTAGCTCCGGCGAGGCGCGAGTGGAGGTACGTGCCGGGCTGGCCGCCGGGGGATCGGGGCACTGAGACGGGCAGCTTTCCGGACGGATTGACGACGCCGGTGAGCACGTCCCAGAGGGCGGCGGCACCTTCTTCGCCAGGGAAAAAGCCCTGGACGATCGCGTCGGCGCGGTCCACGAAGTCGCCCAGCGCGTAGGGCCTGCCGCTGAGGACCACTACCACGGCACGTGTTCCGGAATCAGCACACGCCGTCAAAACGCGGTCCAACATCCAGTGCTGATCGCCGGGAAGGCGGAGGTCGGCGGCGTCGTTCCCTTCGCCGGAGGTACCCCGCCCAAACAGTCCGGCGTTGTCCCCAACCACCACCACACAGGTGTCCACGGACGCCGCAACTGCGCATGCTTCGGCGATCTGGTGTTCGGAAGAGGCCTCGCAGTTGCCGGTCACGGACACCGCCACGGACGGGAACCGCTCCAAGGCCACTGCGGCGACGGAAGGCACGGAGATACCCATCGGAACCTCGGGATGGGACGCGCCCACGTGGGCGTCGAAGGAGTAGCAGCCCAACATGGCGAAGGGATCATCGGCCAAGGGACCAACAACCGCCAGGGAACCACGCTGGGGGAGGGGCAGCGCGGGTCCATCAGCGCGAGCCTGATTGCTCAGCAACACCAAGGACTGTGTTGCCACTTCGCGGGCCAACTGGCGGTCCTCAGCAGGATCAAGCTCAAATGGACCAGACAGCCAAGCCGGAACGGCGGAGAAGTCGGGGGACAGCAGACCCAGCTCCTGTTTCTGCCTCAAGACGCGCCGGAGCGCCGTGTCCACCACCTTTTCGTCCACCTTGCCGGCACGCACCAGAGACAACAGCGGCTCACCAAAGCAGTTCACGGTGGGGAGCTCCACGTCGACGCCGGCCGTCAACGCCAGTGCCGCGGCGTCGCCGGAGTCGGCGGCTACTCCATGGGTTACGTTGAGGAAGGCAACCCCGAAGTAGTCAGCCACCACCGTCCCACCGAAGCCCCATTCCTCACGAAGCAGCCCGGTCAAAAGGGCGCGGTTCCCGGCGGCCGGTACGCCGTCGACGTCGGTATAGGCGTGCATCACGGAACGGGCGCCACCGTGGCGGATCGCCATTTCAAACGGCGGCAGCATGACATCGGCGAGTTCGCGCGGACCCATGGAGACCGGCGCGTGGTTGCGGCCGGCCCGGGAGGCGGAGTAGCCCACGAAGTGCTTCAGCGTGGCGACGATGCCGGTGGATTCCAGGCCTTGGACGTAGGCCGTGGCGAGGGTACCCACCAGATAGGGGTCCTCCCCGATGGTCTCTTCCACGCGGCCCCAGCGGAGGTCACGGACTACATCGAGCACGGGTGCCAGGCCCTGGTGGATCCCGAGGCCACGCATGGAGGTGCCGATCCTCTGTGCCATCTCGCGCACCAGACCGGGGTTGAACGTTGCGCCCCAAGCGAGGGGGACCGGGAAGGCTGTGGCCTTCCAAGCGGCCAGTCCGGCCAGGCACTCCTCGTGGACCTGCGCGGGGATCCCGAACCGGGAGGCGGCCATGATTTGTTCCTGGGCAGCGGCGAGCCGGCGGGCTCCTTCGGCGGGGTCCACGGGAACGGTCCCGTACATGCGGGTGATCTGGCCCAACCCGTCGGCAATGACCTCTTCCCACGAGCGCGCGTCGCCAGCCATCTGGCTTTGCAGGGGAGCAACGGAGTCGCCATCCGTGGACGCGTTCACCCACACGCCCACCAGTTGGGCGAGTTTCTCTTCAAGGGTCATTTCACGGATGAGGTGTTCCACGACGTCCTCGGCGGGGACGCGGGCAAGTGATTGCTGTTCGGCGGCGCCGCTGGTCACTGGGTTCTCCTAAGGTTGGGATGGCGATTTTTAGAAACTATCAGAAAATTCTGTTTACTTTCTAGATTCGAAAGTGTTGACTGTTTGCTGGGCAGCTACTTCAGAATCCGCTGTTTCTGCGCATAAGCGAGAACTTATTTGTGCGCCTGGGTGTGTGAAGCACCGCCTCTGTCAGTCCGAAACTTTCCGAACCAACCCGTAGGAAGAACTCCATGAACACGTACAGAGTGGCCATCGTTGGAACCGGCGGGATCGCCGCAGTTCACGCCGCCAACCTGGCCCGTACCGATAACCGCGCCAAGCTGGTTGCGGCCTGCGACGTCGACGAGGCCCGGTTGCGTGTCTTCTGCGACGAGCATGGAATCTCCGGGCGATACGGCACCCTTACGGAACTGCTGGCCGAAGCGAAGCCGGACATCGTGCACCTCTGCACGCCGCCCATGATGCACATCGACCAAGCCATCGAGTGCCTGGAATCCGGCGCCCATGTGCTTTCCGAGAAACCGCCGGCGCTGAGCCTGGCCGACTTCGACCGGCTGGATACGGCCCGGGCGAAGGGCGGCGCCGAGTTCTCCTGCGTCTTCCAACATCGTTTCGGTGATGCCTCTGCCGCCGCCCGCAAACTGATCGGCGGCGCAGGTTTCGGGCGTCCACTCGTAGCCCGCTGCGACACGCTCTGGTACCGGCCCGACGAGTATTTCGAGCTCCCGTGGCGTGGGACGTGGAAGGCCGAAGGCGGCGGACCGACCATGGGCCACGGCATCCACCAGTTCGACCTCCTCCTGCACCTGCTGGGCCCGTGGGAGGAAGTGGTGGCGATAGCCTCGCGCCAAGCCCGGGCAACCTCCACCGAGGACCTGTCTGCTGCCCTGGTCCGCTTCGAAAACGGTGCCACGGCCACGGTGATCAACTCCTTGCTCTCGCCGAGGGAGACCTCGGACATCCGCATCGACTGTGAGTTTGCCACCATCGAGCTCAGCCACCTCTACGGCTATGGCACCAAGGACTGGACCATTACTGCCGCCCCAGGCCACGAGCAGGATGTTATCGGTGCCTGGGAAGCGGAAGTCTTGGAACGCGGCAGCGGCCACTCGGCCCAGTTCCTTGCCATGTATGACGCGCTCGACGCCGGACTGCCCCTTCCAGCCGGAGCCGACTCTGCGCGGCAAACACTGGAGTTCGCTGCCGCGATTTACGCCTCGGCCTTCACCGGCCGGCCTGTCCGCCGAGGGGACATTGTTCCCGGCCACCCCTTCTACGACGGCATGGACGGCGATGGCCTCGGTACCCGCGTCCTGGCCGCCACCGCCCACGCCTGAGCCTGGAGAACCCATGACAACCACTGCCACCAACCACACAACGAACCCCCTCAGCTATACGGACGATGGCCGCACACTCACCTTCACTGTCGGCGCCCAGCACATCGCGAGCTACACGTACCGTCCCACGGACCACCAGTACGAAAGCCCGCGGCCCTACTTCCACCCACTCACAACCCTGGGTGGCGACGAGGTCACGATCTCCCGGCCATGGGACCACGTGTGGCACAAGGGCTTGTCCTGGGCCCTGCCGAACGTGGGCGAGCACAACTTCTGGGGCGGCGCCACCTATACCCGCCAAACCGGCTACGCCAACCTGGATAACAACGGGGCCGTGAACCACGAGGTGTTCACGAGCATCGAGGAATCCACGGACGGGATCGTAGCCTCGGAGTCGCTGGTCTGGACCGCGCAGCCAACTCCGGGAAGCGAAGGGCAGGCGCTCATCAAGGAGGGCCGGCGTTTTGCGCTACAGCTCCTGCCCATCCCGGGCTGCTGGGTGCTGCTCTTCGAGACCACCATGGACAACACTTCGGACGCGGACATCACCATCGGCAGCCCCACCACCGAGGGCCGGGACAACGCGGGCTATGGCGGACTGTTCTGGAGGGGACCCCGGTCCTTCACCGGCGGGGAGTTTCGTTCCGAGGCCGGGACAGGTGCCGACGAGTTCATGGGTACCCGCTCGTCCTGGATTGCCTTCACCGGACAGCATGATGTCACGTGCCGCAAGTCCACCATCCTCTTCGTCGAGGATCAGGCCAACCCGGGTGCCTCCAACCAATGGTTCGCGCGCTCGTCGATGTTCGCTTGCCTCGGCTCGGCGCCGTTCTTCAGCGAAGTAGTCCCGCTCAAGGTGGGCGAACCGCTGACGTACCGGTACGCCGTCGTGATTTCCGACGGCAGCGTTGATGCCGGTTCGGCTGCCGCGCTCGCGGACGCAGCGACGGCGGCGCTGGAGGCCTGGGCTTAGTGTGTACGTCGTTCCCGGGCGCCACGGCGGTGTCTGAAGTCAGCATCTATTCGTGGCCCGGGGCCGACGGCGCAGCGGGAGGCTCGCCGCACCTGCACACAGCCTCCACCGAGGCGTATGTGGTCCAGCAGGGGAGTGGGCGTCTGGAAACCCTCGACTCACGCGGGTTCACGTCCACGCCCCTGGAGCCGGGAACGGTGGTGTGGTTCACGCCCGGTACCGTTCACCGCGCCATCAATGACTCCGGCGACCTGCGCGTGCTCGTGGTCATGCAGAATGCAGGGCTGCCCGAGAACGGCGACGCCGTCATGACCTTCCCGCCCGAGCACTTGGTGAGCGTCGACGCCTACGCCAGGGCAGCCCACCTTCCGTCCAAAGACGCCGACGGCGGTGAGGCGTTCGCGGAGGCGGCCGCGCGCCGTCGTCGTGATTTGGCGTTGGCGGGGTATCTGGAGCTGAAAGCCGCCGTCCAAGAGGCGGGGGTGGCTGCGCTCGCGGACTTCCATGCCGCCGCCGCGAACTTGGTGCGGGAACGGACGGAGCTGTGGCGCGGTTATCTCGCAGACGGAGCTGCCAGGCAGGCGGAAGTGACAGCTGGCCACTTGGCTTCACTGGAGTCCATGGAAACTTTCTACCTGCAGGAAGCAAGGACTACGATGGGCGAACGGAAATCCCGCAGGATCTACGGCATGTGCGGCCGGATCCAGGCGTGGGAACTTTCCGAAACTGTTGATGCCGGGACGGTGGCTTTCGGCTGAAAGGGGTAGCTTCATGGTGACCAAGCAGGACTCGGGACGGGCGACCATCAGCGAGATCGCCCGTGAAGCCGGGGTGTCTGTACCCACGGTTTCCAAGGTCCTCAACGGCCACGCCCATGTGGCGGCCGCCACGCGCGCCAAAGTCGAAGAAATCATCGCCAAACGCGACTACGCCCGCCGGCCCGCCAAACGAAGCAAGAAGGCCGGACTTGTTGACCTGGTGTTCCCGGGCATGGGTTCGGAGTGGGCCTGCGAAATCATCGAGGGCGTCGAACGCGTGGCCCAGGAAGCAGGCTACGGCACCGTGGTCAGCAGCTTGTCCCTGGACGGTTCGCGCATCCGCCCCTGGTTGGCGAACCTCGCCGAGCGGAAGTCCGACGGCGTCCTGCTGGCGGTTTATGAACTGGACCCGAAGCAGATCCAGCGCATCAAGTCGCTGGGCATTCCCGTGATCCTGATCGATCCCGTTGGCCAACCCGGACCCGAACTCATGACCGTGGGCGCGGCTAACTGGGACGGTGCGTTCTCAGCGACCGAGCATTTGTTGAAGCTGGGCCACCGGCGGATCGGCATGATCGGCGGACGCGAGGATTTGCAGTGCAGCGGCGCCCGCGAGGACGGGTACTTGGCGGCACTCAGGCGTGGGGGTGTTGAAGCGGATTCGTCCCTGATGGTACCGGGAGATTTCTCCATTGAGTCGGGGGAGCGGGGCACGGAGGCATTGCTGTCCTTGAAGGAGCGGCCCACCGCGATCTTCACCGGCAACGATGCCCAGGCTTTGGGTGCCTATAGGGCCGCGCGATCTGCGGGGCTGCGGATACCGGAGGACCTGTCCATCATCGGCTTTGATGACATCCCCGCGGCCGAATGGATCGAGCCTGGGCTCACCACCATCCGACAGCCGGTGGTCCAGATGGCAGAAACGGCCATGCGGGCGCTGCTGCGGCACCTGGAGGGCGACGAGGAACTGCCGCAACGGATCGAACTGGGCACGGAGCTGGTGGTACGGGGGTCGACAACGGCGCCCTCGTCTCCTTGATGTAGCAGATCATGAACTTTTGAGCTTTTTGTTGAAATGTTCATGATCTGCGACATTCTTACACCTCGTTGATACGGTGAAGATGTGGAACATTCGCAGGAGACCGATTTCTTCCGGGCCTTTGACGCCAAGTCCTTCGGGGCTGCGCTGAGAAGCGCTCGCAAAGAACGTGAACTAACCCAGCAAGAACTCGGAGCCATAATTCGGGCCAGTCGTCACACCATCGTGCGACTCGAACGCGGGGAGAATGTCGCCTTGGAGACCGCAATTGCCGCTGCCAGGGCTCTTGAGCGGGACATAGCCCTCATTCCGCGTTTTTCCAGGTTGGACGTGAAGCGATAGTTGCCCGTGCAAGCGACCTACTCGCCGGAAAGACTGCCCGACGGGCGTGACCTTCCCGACCTTCTTTGGCGGAAGAACGGCCACTTCGCAACTGCAGCAGGTTGCAAAGTGGCCGTTCGTTTGTGGAAGTGGGTCAGGACGGCACGCCCACTAGCCTTAGCCCCGGCCCATGTTGCTCGACGGATCCTCGCCGCTCTCTGAGGGGTCTGCCCGGAGTGCGTCCGGATCACCCTCCGGCAGGCCGGCCGGTCCGGGGACGTCTCCCGAAGCCGTGGGGATGTCCTGGTCGCCTTCGCGGTCCTGGTTGATGTTGCTGTCTGTCACGCCCGCGTCGTGGTGGGTGTGCTCTTCGTGCGCTTCTCCGTGTCCGTCCACGGCGAACGAGCGGTCATCGTCCTGTTCGCCGGGAACGTCTGAGTCCATGGCGTTGGATCCCTCGCTGAGGGAGGAGTGCACGTGGATGTCGTCGGCCTTTTCGTTGGGATCGGGAACCTGGTCCTTGTCCACTGGATCGGATGTGCCCGCCAGGTCCTCCATTGCGTTCTCTGCTGCCTTGTGGATGCTGTTTTCGATGCCCATGGGATGACTCCTTTGCGATCGATGGTTTGTATGGCGGGCTGGAATTATAATGGTAAGCATACTTAGTTATTGGTGGATGCGACAGCCGTAAGGAGTTGACAGAATGCCGTTTGATCTCTTCACAAAACCGCAGGTCAGCGCTTGCCGTGGCGCACTTTGTACCGGTGATCGTTGGAGGATAAGGTATCTTCAGACCGTTTTGCAGAGGGCGGCAATCTCCGCTCCTTTGCTGTAGGCCAGGGACGCTTTTCAGTCAGTAGGAACACGTCACATGGTCAACCCCCGCCCCGAGCAGGAAGCTCTCCAGAATGGATACTTTCTGGATCTTGTCCTGGGTAGCGAAGATGTCGAGGCGTTTCTGACGGACTTGGCCGCCTTCTCGTCCGAAAGTCTCTCGCTCTCCGATGCTCCCGTTTTTTGCGGGATCACTGTCTTGCGCAAGAAGCGCGCCGCCACTGCCGCCAGCAGTGATGAACGAGCCCGGGTCCTCGATGAACTCCAAAACACTCACGAGGGTCCCTGCCTGACTGCGATGGACAGCATGGGCTCTGTTTTGGTTCCGGATCTGGTCCGCGAAGTTCGCTGGCCGGAGTATGTGGAGGCCGCGGCCGGACAAGGCCTGCGCTCCGTCCTCAGCGTTCCGCTTGTGGTTGAGGGAGACACCCGGGCAGCGCTCAATCTTTACTCCGAACGGGCACATGCTTTCAGCGACGCTGACGTTGAGCGCGCCGAAGTCTTCGCCTCGCACGCCTCCAAGTCACTTCGCCTGGCCCTCAAGATCGCGCAGCTCAGCGATGCCCGCAACGATCTCGCCGCGGCCATGCAGTCCCGCACCATCATCGACCTCGCAGTCGGAGCGATCATGGCGCAGAACCACTGCAGCCAGGAGGAGGCGTTCACCATCCTCCGGACGGCCTCGAGCAACCGGAACATCAAGCTGCGGCACTTAGCCCAGTCGATCATTGAAGCAGTCTCGTCAGGCAAGGTCACCACGCACTTCGAGGAGTAGCACTTCAGTCCCGGCGCAACGCACCTTCCCGCGCGAGCATCACGGCGTTTCGAACGCCCTGATGGGTGGCCTCGACCGAGGAATCCGGATCTGGGGCGTCCCGCCGGCGTCCCACCCAGCGGCCCCGTTTCGTGACCCGAGGCAACGATGTACCAGACTGGGGTAGGTGACCAACAGAAACTCCCGACCAGGCCTGGCGATCGCCGCGCTCAGCATCGGTACCGCGCTGAATCCGCTGAATTCGTCGATGATCGCGGTGGCCCTGGTGGTGTTGCGGGAGGACTTCGCGCTCGACGTCGCCACGGTCACCTGGGTGATCACGGCCTTCTACCTCGCGTCTGCTGCCGGCCAGCCGCTCATGGGCCGTTTCGCTGATCGCTTTGGTCCACGCCGCTTGTTCACTTTCGGCATGGCACTCGTGGCGGTGACGTGCGCCATCGCGCCCTTCCTGCCGAACTTCGCGTTGGTCTGCGTTGCCCGGGCACTCATGGCGGTGGGCACAGCGACGGCGTATCCGTCCGCCGTCGTGATGGTCACCGACCTCAGCCGCCTTGCCAACGTGCCGACCACCCGGCCCCTCGGGCGGATCCAGATGGCCAACACGTCCGCTGCCGCCGTGGGGCCCGTGGTGGGTGGCCTGCTGGTGAGCCTGTTCGATTGGCAGGCACTGTTCGTCATCAACGTGCCGCTGGCGCTGATCGCCTTGCTGGTGGTGCAGCGGACCGCGCCTGCCGACGCCGGACGGGAGACCGGCTCGCTGGGCAAACTCATTCGCGATTCGGACATCCCGGGCATCCTCGCGTTCGTGGTCTCCCTGATGCTGGCCATGATGGCGCTGCTGAACGTGTTGCCCGATGTCCGTTGGTACCTGCTGGGCGCTGCCGTGGTGATCGGCGCGCTCTTCGCGTGGCGGGAACTCCGCTTCAATCCGCCGTTCCTGGACCTCCGCCTGCTGGGCCGGAACCGCCCACTCCTGTTCATCTACCTGGTGTTCGTGGTCTTCAGCGGGGTCTACTACTTTGCGTTCTTCGGCCTTCCGCAGTTGCTCCAGGAAGCAGGGAATTACGACGCCGGACTGGTAGGCCTGCTCATGCTTCCCCTTGCGTCGATGTCCGTTTTGGTAACGCCGCTGACCGTCCGGCTGATTGAGCGGTTCGGCGTCCGGGCCGTGCTGATCACCGGGGTGCTGGTGCTCACGGTTGCGGCTGCGGCGCTTGGCCTGCTGACCTTGTCCCTCTGGCCACCGCTGGTGCTGGTGCTGACCGCCGTGATGGGCGTGCCCTACGGTGCCGTGAGCACAGCTTCCAACCAAGGACTGTACGTCTCCGCCCGGCCGGAGGAACGCGGCGTCGCGGCCGGGATCTTCCAGACCTGCCGGTACTTGGGAGCCATCACGGCCACCGTGTTGATCGGCGTGTTCTACGGTCCCGGTGTGAACCAAACCAACTGGGGCTTGATGGTCCTGGTGATGCTGGCGTTGAGCGCCGTGGTGATTGTGCTGTCCGTGATGTGGCGGAAACCGGCAGCTTAGTCCGAGATGATCCGGATGCTCACCTCGGGCAGTTTCTCGATGATGCGGCGCGGAATGTTCCCTTGGAAGGCGAGCCACAGGATGTGCCCGCTCGGCGTCACGGACTCCACTTTCCCGCGGTCCACGAACTGTCCGTGATCGTACACTTCCACGTTTCGGCCCCTGAGCCCGGTCCAGTCCGTAGCCACAACCCAGCCGATTCCCGGTTCAATGGCAGCCCGGGGTTCCTGCGTTCCAGTCATGAGTCATCCCTCTTTTGTGCGTGAGTCTTTTCAACTCAGTGGCGAGCCCCCGTAGTTCATGACGGCACAGTTTAAAAATGGGTGCCCGCAGGGGAAGCGCTGGGGAATGCCTGAATGTAGCATCTGGAATATGTCCAACGACTCCGGCATCAAGGCCAGCACCACCAGCAAGACGTTCAGCCGCAGCACGCAGGTTTCCGCCACCATCAATGCGACTCCGGCCAAGGTCTGGAGCTTGCTGACCACAGCAGGCGACTACCCTACGTGGAACTCCACGGTGGTCTCGTTGGAGGGTGAGATCACGCCCGGCTCCACCATCCGGCTCGTTTCCACGCTGGATTCGAGCCGGACGTTCAAGCTCAAAGTCAAGGAGTTCGAACCCGCCCGGCGCCTCTCCTGGGGTGACGCCCTGGGCACGCGCGTCTATACCCTCACGGAAACCAACGGCGGCACGCGCTTCGAGATGAACGAACGCATCGGCGGCCCCATCTTTCCTTTGTTTGCCAGCAAGATCCCGTCCTTCGACGCGAGCTTTGAGCAGTTCGCGGCCGACCTCAAGTCGGCAGCGGAGAAAGGCAGCTGAATTTGCGACGCCGGCAGCGGGGTCACGCGGGCAGCGTCACGTCAGGATGACCAGCTGCTGGGTTGCCCTCGTCATGGCCACATAGCGGTCCACGGCACCCTCGATGCCGTCACCGAATCCGTCAGGATCCACGAGGACCACCAGATCGAACTCCAGCCCCTTCACCAGTTCCGGTGGCAGCACACGGATGCGTGGCGACGCTGGGAGCGAGCCCCATCCGGCGTCGTGCGTTGCTATGACGCAAGCGACGCCATCGGCGTTGGCCGCGAGCCAATCGGTGAGCAGAGGCTCAAGATCATCCAAGGCGCCGTGCCGCACTGGCGGGCCTCTGCGGATGGATGTGGGCACGTTGGCGTCGGGGAGTGCAGCGCGGATCACGGGCTCGGCGGCCGCCATGACTTCCTCAGGCGTGCGGTAGTTGATGGTCAGGCTGGTCTGGTGGATAGTCCCCAACCCCACGCGTTCCAGCCGCTCCTGCCATGACTCGACGAATCCGTGCCGGGCCTGGGCGCGGTCGCCAACCACCGTGAAGCTCTGCGACGGGCAGCGCTGCAGCAGCATCTGCCACTCCGCGTCCGTGAGTTCCTGCGCCTCGTCCACCACGATGTGCGCGAACGGACCGGCCAACACGTCAGGGTCTGCGATGGCTACGTCCTCGACGAGCTTCTCCAGCATGTCCTCGCCGCGGAGCATGGACATGACCATGAGCTCGGAATCGTCGGCGGCGATGAGGTCCTCCACCACGCGGTCCATCAAGTCCTTCTCCGCCGCTGCCTCTGTACGTTGGCGTCGCCTTTTCCTCGAGGCCTCCGGGTCGCCGAGCCGTTGCCGGGCTGCGTCCAGGAGCGGGAGGTCGGGGATGGTCCAGGCTGTGGGGTTGCTTCGTTGCAGCGTCTTGACTTGTTGTTCGGTGAGCCACGGAGCGCACAGTTTCGTGAAGGCCGGGACGCGCCAGAGATCAGCGACCAACTCCGCGTAGTCCAACAGGGGCCAGGCCTTGGTGAACGCTTGCGTCAGCTCGGCGTTCTGCGCGAAGGCCCTTCGGAGGAGGTCCTCGGGGATCTCGTCGGTGTCGAACTTGTCCAGCAGGATAGTCACCAGTTCATCCCAGACCTCCTCGCGGGCCTCGTTGTGCGGGGTGCCGGGGCTTGGCGCGTTGAACGCCTCAGCCCAGTCGTCCTCGCCGAGCCAGACATCGGCCCACGGCGTCTCCACCTCCATGCCTTCAGCCGGTGGCTGCTCGTACAGCCGGACGGCTTTTTCAACGGCCTTGACCATGTCCGCTTGCGCTTTAAGGCGTACGACGGCGGCATCCGGCTCGGGTGCCGCGGCGGCTCCTTCGGGAACCAGATCCCGGATGGTGCACGTCTGCACGCCCTCTTCACCGAGGCTGGGAAGGACATCCGCCACGTAGTTCAGATACGGGCGGTGGGGTCCGATGAACAGGACTCCGCCACGGCGACGCCCCAGCCTGGGATCGGAGTAGAGCAGGTAGGCAGCACGGTGCAAGGCGACCACGGTCTTGCCGGTACCGGGACCGCCGTCGACCACCAAGGCACCACGGGACGAAGCCCGGATGATGGCGTCCTGGTCCGCCTGGATAGTGCCGAGCACATCCTGCATCTTGGCCGAGCGGCTGGAGCCCAGGCTGGCGATGAAGGCGGAGAGGTCCTCAAGCGCTGCCGTTTCCTCTGGGTTGTCCTGGGCGAATGATTCGTCCCAGTAATCCGTGATCCGGCCGCGGGTCCACCGGTAGCGGCGACGGCTGGCCAGGCCCATCGGGCTGGCGTGGGTGGCGCCGAAGAAAGGCTCGGCGGCAGGGGAGCGCCAGTCGATGAGGAGGCGCTGGCCGTCGCTGTCCGTGAGCCCGAGGCGGCCGATGTAGAGGGGTTCTGCGTTCCCTGCTGTGGTGACGCGGCCCAGGCACAGGTCCAGGCCGTACGATTTCAGGGCTTTGAGCCTGCTCGTGAGCCGGCGGGTTTCGACGTCCTTCTCTACAGCTTCCTGGCCGAAGCGGCTGGGGGCTCTCCTGATGGTTTCCAGTTGCTGTTCGAGGCTCGCAACGGTCTGTTCCATGCTGGCGGCGATGGCTGCGAAGTGCTCCTCGTCTTTGGCCACGAGGGCTGGATTGGCTTTGGGGGATAGGTGCTCGGGCAGGTTGAGGGCACTGGTTGCGAGTGGCATGGGAGCTCCTTGGTCCGGATTCGGCTCTCAATTGTGCAGGAACCCCTGGGCCTTGCGGCAAGGCCCCCTGTGCCGTATAGATTGAAAGTGAGGAGAGGTGTTCTCCTCTTTTTTCTGCCTTGTTCGCGGGTCTTTTTTGGGGGATCCGCCGCCATTTCGATGCGTAGTTGCCCACCGTGCCGTGCGAACCATCGAACGGGCAGCAAGCCATCGAAGTGGGCGCTCCTCTCGATCCGTATAGACGCATGGCTGCGTGTTAGACGGCAGGAATCGTCTCATGCACAGGCAGCCATCGAAATGGGTGTCGCGACGCAGACATGCGGGAGGGCCGCTCGGACTTGCGGGGCTTTCTTACAGCGACGCGATGGTTCCGAGTACCAGTGGGCCGATCACCAGGACGATCAGGAGAATGACCATGATGGCACGTCCTTTGCGATTGCCCACGTTTACCGTCAGGCCGATGCCTGTGCCAGGTCGTTTGGGGACAAGGATGTGCGGGTCGTCAGGATTGTTGTAAAGGATGCCCGCGATCCAGAGCTTGTCTTGTTCCTCTTCGGCCGCTGTGGGGCGAATTCCTTCAGCCAGTGCTGTCCTGCGCGCCCAACGGGAAGCCATGGCGTACGAAACCGGGATCACGCCAAGAACCAGTGCAATGAGTAAGAGGGCGGGCAACGAAGAAACATGATCCGGGTCAGACCATCCTGCCACGGCAAAGAATGCGAACACGACGGCTATCAGGAACGAGGTGCCGCCCAGGGCAGCGATGGTGCCGCGGATCAGGCCTTCCCGGTGATAGAGCTCCCAGGCGCTCGGTTCCTTGTCCGGAAGTACCATCTTGGGCACCGCTGCTGCGACGATCGCCAGAAGCACGACAACTCCGGCGGCCGTCAGGAGAGGAAAGAAAACCGAGCCGAAGGTCTTCGGGGACCAGGCATCGGGGCGTCCTCCTGGCCCCCAGTGGGTTGCTACCACGTCGGGAAGGGACTCAAAGATGCGGATCCCGTAGGCGAAGCAGGCCAGCACGACAAGGCCCGCTGTGAGATGCAGCAGCCAGAGCGGGCCGCGTCCGCGCTTGATGTCAGTTTCAGTTGCGCCAGTCACGAGGGCCAGCCTAGTCTCAGGCGGGATCGACGAATAACGGGGCTGTTCTTCGTCGGTTCTTTGCCGTGGCTCCTGCACTTGTACTCTGGTGCAGGCTGATGCTTGTCTGCCCACTCAACGCGTCAGCGCATCTGTAGGCCTACGTAGGGGCTCTCATTCCGCGGATGTCACTGGAGAAGGACTGCTCTTTGAAAAAGCCGATGTTCGTTTTTCTCGTTACTGCCGCGGCAATTGTTATTGCCGCACCAGCGGCCTGGGTCGCTGCTTGGCTGGTGGGCGGAAAGACCCCCAGCCCGCTGGTACTCGGTGTCGGCGTGGTGGCAGGCCTGATCGCCGGGACCATGGGTGGTTCACGGGTTTGGGATGACCGGCGTGCGATTCGTGAGCGGATCGCCGAGGAGAGAGAAGGCGGCGGGCTGTGAACAGAGGGTTCTATTCGCGAAGGTCTCGAAAGAACTCCACTACGTTGTAGTTTCCGATCAATTCGGCAAATCCCAAGGGAGTCTGCCCAGACGCATTGGCCTGGAGCGGGTCGGCCCCATGGCTGCGCAGGAGCCGAATTAGTTCTCCTCTGCCTCGTGAATTGGCAACTGCTACAAACAGCGCCGTGTTGCCAAACGCGTTCTTCAGATCGACTTGGGCACCTGCGCGCAGTAGGTCTGACGCGGCGGCCACTGAATACTCCTGGGCCGCGAAGTGGAGCGGAGTGAAGCCTTGTTTGTCCTGGGCGCTCACCAATTCGCCCTGATCGATGAGCTCTTTGATGGTTGGCACGTCGTTGGTCATGGCTGCGTAATGCAGGGGCGTGCGGCCTGCTCGGTCCAAGGACTGCCTCCATACTGAACCAGTTGTGCTCAACGATGCTACGACCGGTAAGAAGTCGCTAAGTCTCTTACTGGCGCATCAACATCATATGCTCGACCATGAACCTGCCCAAGACGCGTATAACCGGTAAGTGCGTGTCCTGCCCGTAGTTTGGTGAGGGTGGTTGCCTGTTCGAGCCAGGCCAGGTCCGGGAGGTTCACCGTTCTACGGGAGCGATCGGGGCCTCCACCTCGGCGGGTGTTACTGTCGCCGGGGATAAAGGGGCAAAGACTCGCCGCGTCTGGATCTAAGCTTCAGTGGGCTCATGTATCGCACTTCAGACGAGCGGAACTCAAACCCGGATGGGCTGTCGTTAGAGTTAGCGTGAAGCACCAGTCGACAACCAGAGGCCGCCGTTTAGATGCTTGGCTGCTTCTCAGACGATAGGAGTCGTCTAATGCGCAGCGAGCCATCGAACGGGCTTCCATGGGTTCCCGGCCTTGCGATCTACGTCTGCTGCTCTGCCAGATAGTGTCTCACCGGCGGTTGGGCGACGTGGATGAGCCGGATACGCTGTTGATCCGGTCTCCAAAGGAGTGCCTGCAAGCGTCCATCGGCCAGCAGTGTCAATTCCACGGTGTCGCCTTTGCGCACAGGTCCGATGGGGTTGAAGAAGCGGTACACGATGCTGAAGGATCGTGGCCTGCCGTCGACATCTTCAGCCTCCAGGTGGACCGCAAGGGCGCTTCGGTTGCCAGCCTTTCCAGTGACCGTGGCCTGCACAGTCCTCCACTGAGCGCACGAGGCAAGCAGCTTTCGAGTCAGGCCAAAGTCCGTGAGATCGCCCCAAAAGCACAACAAGCAGGCCAAAGCGGCGAACGGGAGTAGTGCGCCAAAGACAACGGGATCCGGGTGATTCGAGTCGTCAGCTCCGTCCACCCAGATGTCGAGTGGATCCGACGTTGAGACGTTCAAAGCCACAGGAAAGCCGACTCATGGCAAGGTGCCGCAGCCGGCGTTGACTCCAGCGACGCCTTGCAACTGCTGATCACTCACCGCGTAGGAAACATGGAGACGACACGAAGCCGAACGACGGGATGAGGTGTCCTCCTGCTTGGTCACTCTCGCCTCAACAGTCGTGTATTCGTCCATGGCGTGCCTGACTCCCACAATGACGGACCAACCGAGCAGCGCTGTGACGGTTCCGATGACCAGGAGGGCTATTGCGCGCCTCATCAGAAGCGTCCGCCGAAGACTGCTTCCTTCCCACACAGGAACCGGAGGCTCGGTGGCCACAGTTGCCCTAAGAATGGTGTCTTGGGTGATCAGGATCCAAGCGCTCCCGACATCGTTACGCATACGCTCCTTCCACGCGAAGTACGTGCACGGTTTGTGAGGCGCACGGGATTGGATGGCAAAGCAGCGCTGCCCCGGAGAATGCCGGGGCAGCGCTGCGTTTCAGTCGAGACTTACCGCTTCAGGAACTCCTCATGCTGCCGGTGTGCTTCCTTCACTTGCTCGCGGATCGTCTCCACATCCTTGGCCTTGTTCCGGTACTTCAGCGGCATCTGCACAATCTGTGCTTCCTCCGCGGTCAGTGCCCGGTAGATGCGTTCGCGTTCGGCGGCGTCGGCGGTGTAGTCGAGGTCGAGGTAATCGACGGCGTGGCGACGCGCGTTGTTGATGGCGGTCTGGGCCTTGCCGGCTGGGCTGAGCAGGGACAGGAGCACGGTGACAACCAGGGTTCCGCAGATCACGCTCAGCGAGAGGCCCGTGGAAATCTCAAGAACGTTGACGTGCTCGCCGCCGTTGATGAACGGCAGGTTGTTCTCGTGCAGCGCGTGCAGGATCAGCTTCACGCCGATGAACGCGAGGATCGCGGCAAGACCGTAGGACAGGTAGATGAGCCGGTCCAGCAGGCCGTCGATCAGGAAGTACAGCTGCCGCAGGCCCATGAGCGAGAACGCCGTGGCCGTGAACACGATGAAGACGTTCTGCGTCAGGCCGAAGATTGCCGGAATGGAGTCGAGCGCGAACAGGATGTCCGTGCCGCCGATCGCCACCATCACCAGGAGCATAGGGGTTAGCGCACGCTTGCCGTTGACCACCGTGAAGAGTTTGTCGCCGTCGTACTTATCGGTGGTGTGGAAAAGCCTCTTGGCGAGCCGGATGATGAAGTTGTTCGCCTGATCGTCACCGTGGTCGCCGGGCTTGAGGAGGTTGCCGGCGGTCAGCAGGAGGATCAGGCCGAACAGGTAGAACACCCACGCGAACGAGTTGATCAGCGCGGCGCCCAGGAAAATAAAGCCGGTCCGGGCGATCAGCGAGAAGACGATGCCGAACAGCAGCACCTTCTGCTGG
The DNA here is from genome assembly GCF_044769205.1 of Paenarthrobacter sp. NPDC090520. Lineage (NCBI taxonomy): Bacteria > Bacillati > Actinomycetota > Actinomycetes > Micrococcales > Micrococcaceae > Paenarthrobacter > Paenarthrobacter sp. NPDC090520. The sequence continues at coordinate 8,336 of NZ_JBIVXM010000029.1, read as the reverse complement.
TCCTCACGCGGCACCCGGAAGCTGGCCATGATGATCAGGAAGACGAAGAGGTTGTCGACTGACAGGGCCTTCTCCGTGATGTATCCGGCGAAGTATTCGGACCCCATTTGGGCTCCGCCGAAGACCAAAACCAGAATGCCGAAGACAACGGCCAGGCCCACATAAATGGACGACCAAATTGCTGCTTCCTTCAGCGACGGAACGTGGGCTTTGCGAATGTGGAAGAAATAGTCGAAGGCGAGAAGCGCCAAAATAACGACGATCGTGATGCCCCAAATGAGGGGAGAGACGGTCATGTGATCCTGCTTTCGTGAGGGGCGTGTAACTCAGCGAGGGTCAAAAACTCTTGCCATAAACCTACCGGGTTGGGTCGCCTGGCGTTGGTTCATGGCCTTGTGGGGAAGTACGACGGCGAGTGGCTGGGGTGGCTGCCTCCGGGAAGTTGTGCGGGTGAAACGTCAGGGTGTCTTACGTAGCTTCCAACGATCCTGGTTGTGATCCAGGTTCCGAAATTGCCGGGTTTCCTCTGTTGCGCACATCACATGGGCGAGATATCGCATGGCCTCCCGGTTTCAGGTCCGGATGGTGTAGTCTCGTTATTATCAATTTGATAATAACGATTGGAGGGGCCATGAATGCCCTGCTCGACTGGATGAACTCCCCGGCTGTTCCGAACCTTCTGGGCAGCCCCGTGAGCTGGATCGAAGTCATTGGATTCGTCACTGGCGCAGCTTGCGTCTACGGAGTCGCCCGACAGAAGCTGTGGAGCTGGCCGGTTGGCATCGTGAACAACATCGCGTTCATGATCCTGTTCCTGGGAGCTGGTCTCTACGGTGATACGGCGTTGCAGGTTATCTTCGGCGTGGTTGGGGCCTACGGCTGGTTCAACTGGATCCGCGGAAACCGGAGCACCGCAGTGAAGGACGACCTTCCCATCCGCGATGCAAGCCGCGCCGAGATCGCCTGGGGAGTAGGCATCACGGCGGTCGCCACGGCGCTGGTGGGATGGATGCTCGCCGTCGAAACCAATTCCACCGTTCCGTGGCCCGACGCGTTCATCCTTGCTGCATCCCTGGTGGCCACTTACGGCCAGGCCAAGAAGATTCTGCAGCAGTGGTACGTCTGGATCATCGTGGATATCGTCTCGATACCGCTGTACTTCGTGAAGGGGCTGGCGCTCACCGGCATTCTCTACATCGGCTTCCTGGCGCTCTGCATTTACGGGTTGGTGGACTGGAACCGTGCACGCCGGCTGCAGGGCGTTGACGCCGCGCAGAGCGAAGGAGCGCTGGTATGAACCTCTACGGCAACGGACTTGTCATTGGTAAGTTCTACCCTCCACATGCAGGGCATCGGCACCTGATCGAGGCGGCGGCAGCTGAGTCGGACAGCGTTTATGTCATCGTCCTGGGTACTCGCTTCGAGTCAATAAGCATGGCTGACCGAGCTCAGTGGCTTTCCGCCGAATTCGAGACTCACGCTAACGTGCGAATCCTTGTCCAAGCAGATGATTGCCCCGTGGATTACGGCTCGGACGAGATCTGGAAGGCCCACGTTGAAGTAATGCGCTCGGCTTTGCAGAACGCCGGGGTTGCGAAAGTTGACGCCGTTTTCACCTCGGAGATGTACGGGTACCAACTGGCGGATGCCTTCAATGCGCGGCACGTCCTGGTGGACCCTGACCGGAGCGAGTTTCCCGTCAGCGGCACTCTCTGCAGGGATGACCTCAACGCGGCCTGGCCGCACATCATTGAACCTGCCCGGCAGGGTTTGGCTACGCGGATCATCGTGGTCGGAGCAGAGTCCACGGGCACCACTACGTTGACGCGGGCGCTGATGGATCACTACCGAAGCCGGTACCAGACCATCGGGGATGTCCCCGAGTACGGGCGCCTGCGCACCTACGAGAAGCTCGACGAACTCCGGAGCCTCAATCCCGGCGCGGGCGTTGAGGACCTGGTGTGGACCACCGAGGACTTCGACCTCATCGCGAAGCGACAGAACGAGTTGGAGAACGCCGCCGCATCCCAGTGTCCGCTGGTGATCGCCGATACCGACTCGTTGGCGACCGTACTGTGGGAGCGCCGCTACATGGGCACGGACAGCTTCGGCGCTGCGGAGGCGGCCGCGAACCTCCCTTCGCGTGACATTTACCTGCTGACGGATCACGAGGGTGTCGACTTCGAAGACGACGGAATCCGCGACGGTGAGCACATCCGGGCAGACATGACGGAGTGGTTCAAGGAGGCACTGACCGCAGCGGGGCACTCCTGGGTATTGGTGACGGGCAGTCACGAACGCAGGATGGCTACGGCTACCACCATCATCGACCTCATACTGGAGCAACGGTCCACATTCATTTCACCGCCGTGGGCCAAACGAACCGTCCTGATAGGAGCCACCGCTTGAACAGCGAAAAGAAATTCTTGGCGTCATACCGGCCCGAGGACTATCCCGCTACCGCTGTCACCGTGGACCTGGTTGTGTTGGCCGTCGCGCAGGGTGTTCTGCACGTTGCGTTGGTTCGACGCGGTGAACACCCCTTCAAGGGTTCCCTCGCATTGCCGGGCGGCTTCCTTCACCCTGATGAGGACGCCCTGCATGCTGCGTGGCGTGAGCTCGCCGAGGAAACGGGCATGACGTTGCCTTCACCGGAGGCGCACGTGGAACAGCTCGCGACCTACAGCTCGCCTGACAGGGATCCCCGCATGCGGATCGTGTCGATAGCCCATCTGGTACTGCTCGCCACCGACGGACTAACCCTGCCTCCACTCGCTGCTGGGTCTGATGCGGCGGGTGCTGAGTGGTCGCCGGTTCACGAGACACTCAAGGGTGATCTCGCGTTCGATCACGCAGCCATCATGCGTGAAGGACTGGACCGTCTCAGCGGCAAGATGGAGTACACGTTGATTGCGGCACGGCTCCTGCCGGAGTCGTTCACGGTGACCCAGCTCCGTACCGTTTACGACGCCGTGTGGAACACTTCCCTGCCCGCCGGCAACTTCACGCGCAAAATGGTCCCGCAACTGCACGACACCGGTCAAAAGGTACGAGCGGCCTCTGGTGGCGCCCCCGCTGCTTTGTTCAACGCGACGGACAAACACCTTCACCCCTCGCTGGCTCGGCCAGCTGACGCACGGGATGCCAGCTAGGCACTTCCGAGCAGCATCCATTCGTCCCAGCTGTGTTCCCGGCGCCAGTGTTGGCGGGGTTCTTCGGTTTCCCTGAGCCTGTCCGTAAGCCACAGCGTTGTGTCTGGGTTCCAGCCCGCGATGACGCTGGCTGTTCCCTGGACTGCGTCCACCTCCAGTGCCCGTCCTGCCAGGTGGAGGTAGCCGTTCACTGTCAGGTGTACGGCGTCCCAACGTGTGGCTACCTGTTCCCAGTCCGGGATCACCCAATGCCCGTCGCGGCCCGTGGTGCGGTACCAGTCATGGCGACGCGAGGCCGTGACCTGGAACGGGAAGTCGCGGAAGAGCGTGACCCAATCCTCGGCGACCTCGACTTCGAGAATCCGGCCGGATCCCGAGACAGGGATGACCGTTGCTTCTTCCCATCCCAGTGAGTCTTCGATGAGGTCGAGCCCTTCGGGTATCCGACTCATGGTTTGAATGAGGCGGTAGGGGATGGACCACCATTCTCCGCTCACTTGGGCCCTGAGGTCCGCCGGGAGTTGCCAGGCGCTGCGGAATTCCACGTCAAGCGTGTGTTCCGTCCACTCGGAGAGCGTCTGGCTCGGGTTCCTTGACAGTGGTGTGGGGTCAGCGGCCGATCTCCAGTCGACTGCCCACTGTGGTGCGCTGAACTGATTCCCCCAGGCCTTGGCTGCACGGGTAGCGAGGACACCGCTGGCGACATGTTCAAGCGCATCGGCCAGGCGTGCCTCGGCAGCCAAGACGTCCTCACCGTCCGGCTGCTGCCAATACCGTGCCGCGTCGACTGCCCGAAGCAAGGCCTTCTGTACGAGGGCGTCATCGATGCGGCCCAGATCCAGCCGGGACATCCGGTCGGCCAGTTCCGCAACCGTCGGCTTGGGCGCTGGAGGCGGAACCTCGCCCGACGAAGCAAACGACGACGTCATGACACGGGACTTACCCGCACCGGGATCGCGGTCGTAGGCCAAGTCGAAAACGGCTATGCGGACTTCGTCGTCAGCCTCCATCGCGAGTTCAAGGCACAAGCGCCGACCGCGTGGTCCGGCCAACAACGACGCAACATCCAGCTCCATGCTTCCCCCAAATCAGTCGTGGTCTACGGTTTGTGGCCTGCCACGAAACCGAAGTCGTGCTCACCCGGTTCGGGTTCCGGCTCGCGCTCAACGCGGCCATTGATCTGGCAGAGCGAAACCGCTTCGTAGGGGACACCTCGGCCACCGCCGATAACCTTGCCGATTGCGATTGCCAGGAGCTCGGAAGAAGTGTCCATCAGTTCATCCTTGCACGGCGCTCGCCGGGTAGTCGCGTCTAGTCGACGCTGACCAGCACCTGGTCGATGCGCGCGATCAGGCCTGGCCAGCCGTTGCCCATGCCTTCGATGGCCGTGCGGCCCATCGGGGTGTCCAGGTTGAAACCGGCGTGTTCGAAATGCAGGACGGTGCCGTTTTCCCTGGCTTCAAGCGACCACGTGATGGTGGTGTCCAGGACGCCTTCTGCGAAGACGAACGTGATTGACTTACCGGGTTCGACGGCGGTGACTTCGCACTGCTGCTGGCCCCAGCGGTCCATGTCCATGGTGAATCGGTGGCCGACCACCGGTGCGATATCGCCTGGTGCCCACCATTTGGCGAGGAGGTCGGGCGTTGTCAGGGCGGCCCATACGGCTTCGGGGGAGTGGGCGAAGGTGCGCTCAAGGCGGATGGCGTTCTCGGTCATGGGTCTTCCTTATCAAGTAGTTCGCCCAGGGCGTCGAGCCGCTGGTTCCAATAGTGCTCGTAGTGCTGCAGCCAGCCGCTGACTTCCTGCAGGCCCGTAGCTTGCAAGTGGTAGATCCTGTGCCGGCCTTGCCGCTCTTCGCGGATCAGTCCGGCGTCCTTGAGGACGGTCAGATGTTCCGACGCCGACGAACGGCTGAGTGTCAAGCGACCCGTCAGTTCGCCCGCCGACAAGGGGCCGCCGAGGAGGCTGTCGAGGATGGTGCGCCGCGAGGGGTTTGCGAGGGCGCCGAAGACGTCGGGAAGCACGTGATGATGATATGTCGGAAATTTCCGAAATGACAAGCGCGGAGTGGCAATCAGGTGAGGATCTCCTGGAATATCCCGCCCTCTGGCGCGTAGAGCCACTCCCAAAGATCGTGGGAGTCCATGTGTGCGTAGTGGGAAAACTCAACCAAGACGGTGAGATTACCGCGCCATGTGTCAGGCGAACCGGTTTTCTCCAGCTGCCACATGCCGTCATCACCAACCTTGAGGCTGTAGCCGGTGGCCACCTTGCTCGCATTGATGGGGGTAGTTGTTGGGCTCAGGTAGTTGCTCTGCAACTGAACACGTCTGTACCGGTTCATGAAGCGAAAAAGTAGTACTCGTTGAATGTCGTCCTGATGGGTGGCTGCAAACACTGGACGTTCGTGCCAAGCACGCTCGACCTCTGTCAGCGTGATCCACTTGCCCTTGCGCTCCAGGTAGAGCCTGATCTCTCCGCCGAGACTGGAAATACACCACACACCATCTTCGTAGCCGGTTATGCCGTATCTCGCCGAGTTGACCACAGGGTGCAGCCGCTCAATCATGGCGTCAAACTCATCGATCATAGGAAAGTACACCCGTCTTCAGTAGCTCTTCTGTGGTGATTAGCCTGCCTTGCCCATCTAAGAACAAAGCTTGGATTGACCCGCCGGCCCGGCCGAACCAAGGCGCCACCAGTGCAGCCTGAACTGTCGACCCCTCAAGCCCATCGGGCCACTGCTCCGCTACGCGATAACGCGTGTACGGAAGCTTCAGTGCATCGACTGGAAGCGAGCGATCTTCAAAGCTCGTTGGCTCGCCATTTTTCAGCGCGTAGAGGTATGCGCCGTCCTCGTTCCCTACCCGATCGAGAATGTTTCCGTAATTACCATGGAAGACAGCAAGGTCTTGAGTGCTCCAATGACTGCCCTTTACGCCGCCATCATTCGGAAGATAGCGATTCCATCGCTCTGTTTTCTGCTCAGTCATGACCTTCCCCTCAGCCCCTCTCGGCTCCTGCATCGACTGCTCTGAATTCGCTTTGATAGTCGAGGACTGCGTCGAGCGTCCAATCCGTAAGGACCGCGAGTGTCCCGTTTTGAAGTGGACGTAGGTCCACGAGGGGGCTTGACGGAAGAGTGTATCCGGAGCCGTTAGCCATGTACGTCAAAACTCCCACCGGCGGATACCAGAGTGGGTGGTTTTCGTTCCGTTTGGTTACCTCGTATCCGAATACGCCCCCACGGATGGGAGCCCAGATGTCCACAAGAGATGCGACGCATTCGGTTATTGCTTCTCGTCCGGAAACCAGGGCGTCATTCAACTCCAATTCGAACGAGTTTCTCGATCCGGGTGGGTCCTCTCCGTCTGAGACGGAGAAGCTGAATGGGCAGAGGCTTCTGTCCGACCCTGCGAGGAAGCCGAGCACAGAGAGGTAGTAGCCCCAGCTCGGGTGGAAGTTGCCGACATCGTCTTTGCGGGCGCCGTCTTGTACTCTCGCGACTACGTCTTCAAAGGACCGAGGGAGTGAATCATCAGCAGCCCGGCTCCGTCCTGGATATAGAACGTCAACCCATTCCAGAGAGCGCGTATCCAACTGTTCCAGGACATCCACGGACGACAGTATCCGCCGCGCAATCTCGACTGGTGTTGCGGACCTCCCCCCGAGATGGAATCGGAGATCAATGTCATCGAGATTCGCATCGAACAGCTCGTCCCATATTGGTTCATCCACGAGGCGTCAGCTCCCTAAGCGTCGGTTGGGTATACCCTCGTTGACTGCGGCGAATGACTTCTTATACTCCAGGCTGGCCTCAAGGGTCCATTCCTTGAGCACTGCGACTGTGCCGTGCTGCAGCACCCGCAGGTCTACGAGCGGGCTTTCAGGGAGGTTATAGCCGCTGCTGTTGGCGAAGTAGGTGAGTACACCGATTGGTGGGTAAAGGATCGGGTCATTGCGGTGCAGCTTTGCCAGCGCGAGCCCAGAGACCGCGCCGCGGACGGGTTCCCAGATGTCAACGAGCGCGCAGAATCCGTCGACGATCGCCGAACACCCGGCCACATCAGCTTCATCGAAGCCCAGTTTGAACGAGTCGCCGGAATGGGGGCCAGGGCATCCGTCGGTGACGGAAATGTGAAAGGGAAATACCTCTCGCTTGGATTCTGCTAAAAATCCGAACAAAGAAACGAAGTAGCCGAAACTTGGGTGGAACCTGCCTGCGTCGTCCACGCGAGCCCCATCCTCTACGCTGAGTGAGAGATCCTGAAGACTTCGAGGCAGCGTGTCGTCGTGTGTTCGCTGACGCGACGCATTGGCGTGCGCCCATTCGATAGGGCGAGAGTCCATAGTCTCCAGGAGTTCCACTGTAGACATGACCCTGACAGCTATTTGCTCGGGGCTAGCGTCTCGACCCCCCAATATCAATCGAAGGCTTATTGCCCGCAGTGCGGGGTCAAACAGTTCCGAGGCAATCATTGAAAGATCCGATCGTAATAGGGGAATTTATCATCACCGCTCCAGGGGAATGAATTTGACGTCGATGGAGACAGTACAGTCGGGGTGCGATTCGAGGTAGGCATCGACTGCGTCCTCCATCATTTCGCTAAGTTCGCGGTTGTGCGTGAAGATCCACTCCAGTCGACTCCCTGGAGCTCGACCTTCCAAGGCTTCGATCTGCTTGATCAATGTCTGATCAGCCCATTTATTGATCGCCTTCTGAATTGCGGCTTTGCCATGAAACCCCTCAAAGAGCCCACGGTATACGAGATCATAGTTGCCTTTGATTTCTTGGAAGATCTGGATGGGTGGGCGTCCTCGCCACAGGTGGCCGTCGAAGGCGATCGATTTCTTTTCGCCGGCGGCGGTGATGTAGTCCGTGACGTATTCCAAAGCGTTGCCTTTGGGGCCGGTGGCTGTGACCCCGGTTGCGAACGTCTGGTCCGGCGCACCGTTAGGGCTTCGTCCAGGTGGTTCCTGCCAGGTGCCGGGGCCGCCGTCGGTGTCGCCGATGGTGGGTTGGAGGTCGGGGTGGCGGCCGGGGAGGGTCTGGTCGCCGAGGCGTTGGTCGTAGGTGCCGGGTGGGCCGGGCGGCTTTGCTGGAGAGGCGGTCGGTGGGGCGTGTTCCGCTGCTGGTGCGGGCGATGCAGAGGTTTCCGCGGCACCGGATGTGTCTGGCCC
>NZ_JBIVXM010000028.1:0-56551 GCF_044769205.1 Paenarthrobacter sp. NPDC090520 | reverse complement strand
CAAACGATTCGAGAACTTCACCACGGCAATCGACACCCTTCAATAATCAGGTGTTGCGATCACCGCATGATTCGAAGGGCTCAGAACAACCACAACTGCCAGCCAGTTGGGCGAATATCTGCAAGAGCTCTTTCACATATCGGTGGGCGCTACTAGTCTGCTGAGGGTGCACAATGAAGCAACCCGCCCTGCAGCCCTCCCGGAATCGCAGCACGAAACGTCCGCCATGAACCCACCCACCGTCATCCGCGCGCACAACCTCACCAAGACCTATGGTGAGCTCACCGCCGTGGATAACATCTCCTTCGAGGTCCCGGCGGGGGAGTCCTTCGGACTGCTCGGTCCCAACGGCGCTGGAAAGTCCACCACCATGAAAATGATCGGGGGTGTCTCCCAGCGCACCTCCGGGACCCTCGACATCATGGGCCTGGATCCCGAATCCCACGGTCCGGAAGTGCGGGCGCACCTGGGCGTGGTTCCGCAGCAGGACAACCTCGACGAAGAGTTGAAGGTCCGCGAAAACCTGATCGTTTACGGCCGGTACTTCGGGTTGCCGCTGAGCTACCTCAAGCCCAAAGCCGACGAGCTCCTGGAATTCGCGCAGCTCACGGACAAGGCGAACTCCAAAGTGGATGCCCTGTCCGGCGGCATGAAGCGCCGCCTCACCATTGCCCGCTCGCTCATTAACGAACCCCGCATCCTGCTGCTGGATGAACCCACCACCGGCTTGGATCCGCAGGCCCGCCACATCCTCTGGGACCGCTTGTTCCGGCTCAAGGAAAGCGGTGTCACCCTCATCCTCACAACCCACTACATGGATGAAGCCGAGCAATTGTGCGACCGGCTGATCGTGGTGGACAAGGGCCGGATCATGGCGGAGGGTTCGCCGGCCAACCTGATCCGCGAGCATTCCTCCCGCGAAGTACTGGAGCTGAGGTTCGGCTCCGAGCGGAACGCGACCATCGGCGTCGAGCTTGAAGGGATCGGCGAGCGGCTCGAAACGCTGCCCGACCGTGTGCTCATCTACGCCGACGATGGCGAAGCCGCTCTGGAGCAGGTCTCCGCCCGCGGCCTGCGGCCCCTGACCTCGCTGGTGCGCCGGTCCTCCCTGGAGGACGTGTTCCTGCGGCTCACGGGCAGGAGCCTCGTTGACTAACGGAAGCGAAAAGACAAGCACGACGCCGGTGCCACCTCTGAGCGCACACTCACCTGGCGTCTCGGCCGCCAGGGCGCGGAGATGGGGTTCATTCTTCTACGCCGAGCAAGTGCTCCGCGTCATGCGCAACTACGGCTGGTCCGTGGTCCTTTACAGCGTGGGGCAGCCGGTGGCGTACCTGTTCGCCATGGGGGTTGGCCTGGCCAGCTTGGTGGATGCGAACAGCGAATCGGTCTTCGGCGGGGTCAGCTACCTGGAATTCGTGGCTCCAGCGCTGCTCGTGTCGGCCGCGGTGATGACGGCCTCGGGGGAGTTTTCCTACCCGATCATGGACGGCTTCAAGTGGCGGCGGGTGTTCTACGGTCCGCACGCCTCGCCACTGGTCCCGCAGCAGATCGCCACGGGCCACATCATGGCCAGCAGTCTGAGGTTCCTGCTGCAATCGGTGGTGTATTTCGCCGTGGTGGCCCTGTTCGGTGCCTCGCCCGGTCCGTGGGGTTGGGTCTCTGCGATCGTGGCGACGGTGGCGGCATTGTCCTTTGGCTTGCCACTCATGGCCTATGCCTCGAGCATCACGCAGGACAAGGGACAGTTCGCCTTGGTGCAGCGCTTCATCGTGATGCCGCTGTTCCTCTTCTCCGGCACGTTCTTTCCCCTGGACACGCTGCCGCTGGCCGTCCGGTGGATTGGCTGGATCTCCCCGGTATGGCACGGGACGGAATTGGGCAGGGTGTTCACGTACGGCATGGACGAAAACCCGTTGCTGACGCTCGCGCACGTGCTGTTCCTCGTGGCCACCGCGGCCGTGGGCTTTGTGCTGGTCCGCCGTCAGTTCGTGAAAAGGATGGGTTCATGAGTGTCCTGACCGGCGGGCACAGCGCCACCGACGTGGCCCGCGAACGGAAGTTCGGGTCCCTGTACTCCCGCAACGCCAAGGCCGTGGTGGCCCGTGGGTTGATGGCGGCGAAGTCCAGCACGTGGCTGGTGCTGTTGTCTGGTTTCTTCGAGCCGGTGTTGTTCCTGCTGGCCATGGGCGTGGGAATGGGCTCCATCGTGGGCACGGTCCAAGGACCTGGTGGCGAGGAGATCAGTTACGCGGCCTACATTGCGCCGGCGCTCCTTGCCGTCTCGGCCATGAATGGCGCCATCTACGACTCCACCTGGAACGTCTTCTTCAAAATGAACTTCGCCAAGCTCTACCAAGGCATGCTGTACACGTCCCTTGGGCCGCTGGATGTTGCGATCGGCGAGATCTTCCTGGCCCTGCTGAGGGGCCTCCTGTACGCCACCGGATTCACGGCAGTCATGGGCGTCATGGGTTTGTTGACCACGTGGTGGGCCATCCTGGTGATCCCGGCCTCCGTGCTCATCGCCTTCGGCTTTGCGAGCTTCGGCATGGGCATCACCAGCTTCATGAAGACCTTCCAGCAGATGGACTGGATCAACTTCTTCCTGCTGCCAATGTTCCTGTTCAGCGCCACGTTCTACCCGCTCAGCGTGTACCCGCAGCCCATCCAGTGGTTCATCCAGGCCATGCCGCTGTGGCACGGCGTGGAGTTGCTGCGGCAGATCAGCGTTGGAGTCTTCACCCCGGCTACGGCCATCCATGTGGGCTACTACCTGGTGATGATCGTGCTGGGAATCATGCTGACCACGGGAAGGCTGCGCCAACTGTTCCTGAAGTAGGCACGGCGGGGATCTGTTCGCCGTCCGTGGAAGCGTGCAGGGGCACCTGCGGGCATTTGAGACAATGGATCCATGCAATCTCTCGGTGACCCGCACCCCTCCACGCCCACGTCCGCCCGCGGCCCCCTCAAGGGCTTCCGCATCGGCGGCTTGGGCATGACCGTTGTCATCATCGCCTTCCTGGTGGCCGTGATCTTCGCCGCCAACCAGAACGACGTTGTGGGCTGGGTTGTGGCTGTTGTCTCCTTTGGCTGGCTCGCGCTCGCAGCGTTCGTCGTCTTGAGCATCCAGCGGGCCGCAAAGCGGGCCGGGGCCAAGCTGACCGAAGCGCAAAACGCCTTTGCCGCGGCAACCGGCCGCGCGCCGTCGTCGTCCTCCGCAGACCATGGCGGCACCCGGGTGGTGTCCGAACGCAGCCAGGCGGACGAGGTACGGGACCTCAAGCTGGACCACTCCTTCAAGATCGTCCAGGTCCAGGTCCGGGTGGTGGAAGACGAGCGCGCCAAGGGTGCCGATGCCAACCAGGACACCATCAACCGCGCCCTGGAAACCATCGCCATCACGTCCACCAACGCACGGGACATGATCAAGTCCTCGGGTGACTCCGACGAGCCCGTGGCCGGAACCATCATCGACTAGAGTAGAGCGGGTGAGTACGGCATTGAAGAAGGATTTCCTTCGCATCGCATCGGTCAACGTCAACGGCCTGAGGGCTGCCTACAAGAAGGGCATGGCGGAATGGCTGGAGCCGCGCGAAGTCGACATCCTCTGCCTTCAGGAAGTCCGTGCACCTGACGAGATCGTCAACTCGCTGATCGGTGAGGGCTGGTACATCCTCCACTCCGAGGCGGAAGCCAAGGGCCGTGCCGGCGTAGCCATCGCTTCACGCCAGGAACCCACCGCCACGCGGGTCGGCAACGGAGACGAATACTTCGATACTTCCGGACGCTGGGTCGAAGCCGACTTCGCCCTGCGGAACTCCGCAGGTGAGGCAACCACACTGACCGCCGTCAGCGCCTATGTGCACTCCGGCGAGGCTGGAACGCCCAAGCAGGATGACAAGTACCGTTTCCTGGACGCCATGACCACCCGCTTGCCTGAACTGGCCAAGCACAGCGATCACGCACTGGTGGTGGGCGACCTCAACGTGGGTCACACCGAACTCGACATCAAGAACTGGAAGGGCAACGTCAAGCGTGCCGGCTTCCTCCCGGAGGAGCGTGCCTACTTCGACCGCTTCTTCGGCGAAGAGATCGGATGGAGGGATGTCCACAGGGGCCTGGCAGGAAATGTCGCCGGCCCCTACACCTGGTGGTCCCAGCGCGGCAAAGCCTTTGACACTGACACTGGCTGGCGCATCGACTACCACCTGGCTACTCCCGCACTCGCTGCCGCGGCTTTCTCGGCAGTAGTGGACCGGGCGCCTTCGTGGGACACCCGCTTCTCCGACCATGCGCCGGTGGTTGTTGACTACCGGCTCTAAAGCTTGACGAAAGTATCTACCCCATGACTACAGCTGAAACTGACGCAGCCGTTCTGCCGACCGCCAACCCCGTGACCTCCACCAAGCTTGCTGCCGGGGCCAAGCACCGCGTGCTCTCCGGCATGCAGCCTTCGGCCGACTCCCTTCATCTGGGCAACTACCTCGGTGCCCTGGTCAACTGGGTCCGCATGCAGGACGAGTACGACGCCGTCTTCTTCATCCCGGACCTGCACGCCATCACGGTCCCGCAGGACCCGGCCGAACTCGCACGCCGCACCCGTGTCACCGCAGCGCAATACATTGCCGGTGGGGTTGACGTGGAAAAGTGCACACTGTTCGTCCAGTCCCAGGTTCCCGAACACGCACAGCTCGCTTGGGTCCTGAACTGCATCACCGGCATGGGCGAAGCCGGCCGCATGACCCAGTTCAAGGACAAGGCCCAGAAGCAGGGCTCGGACCACGCCAGCGTGGGCTTGTTCACCTACCCCATCCTGCAGGCTGCGGACATCCTGCTCTACCAGCCGCACGGCGTACCGGTAGGCGAAGACCAGCGCCAGCACGTGGAGCTTAGCCGGGACCTCGCCAACCGCTTCAACAGCCGGTTCGGGGAGACGTTCCAGGTGCCCGAGGCCTTCATCCAGAAGGAATCGGCCAAGATCTACGATCTCCAGAACCCCACGGCCAAGATGTCCAAGTCAGCGGAATCGCCGGCGGGCCTCATCAACCTGCTCGACGAGCCCAAGACCGTGGCCAAGCGCATCAAGTCGGCCGTGACGGATACCGAGACCGAGATCCGCTACGACCGCGAGAACAAGCCCGGCGTTTCCAACCTGCTGACCATCTACTCGGCCATCAGCGGTATGCCAGTGGAGAAGATCGTGGCTGACTACCAGGGCAAGATGTATGGCCACCTCAAGGTGGACCTCGCAGAACTCGTCTCGGGTCACTTGGCCCCCATCCGCGAACGTGCCAACGAACTCCTGGCCGACCCCGCCGAATTGGACCGCCTCTTGGCGCTTGGCGCGGACAAGGCCCGGGAGATTGCCTCCGCCACCCTCGCCGACGTCTACTCCAAAGTGGGGTTCCTGCCCTACCGCGGAGCAGAGCAGGGAGTCCGCTAAATCCATGTGCGCCGCTGGTCAGCTCAACATCCAGGCCGACTCCCGCCAGGGTGCCGGTCCGGACGGTTCGCGCCAGCCCGCTGTCACCGGCACCGGTTGCGGTGCCGGTGACGCCATGTGCGTTGGCGTGATCCTCGGGTTCCCGCCGGAGATCGCGCAGGAGCTCCAGGATTGGCGGGCGTCGTTTGGCGACCCCATGGCCGAGGTCATTCCGGCGCACATCACCCTGATCACCACGACTCCCACGCAGGACTGGGAAGCCACCCGGGACCACGTTCGGGCGATAGCGCAGACCCAGCCCCCGTTCACCATCACCATTTCCGGCACCGGTTCCTTCCGTCCGGTTTCTCCCGTGGTGTTCGTGAACGTGGAGCAAGGCTTCGAGGAATGCGTGCAGCTCCACGAGAAACTGCAGACCGGCCCCCTGGAGCGATTGCTTCCCTTCCCGTACCACCCGCACGTCACGGTGGCCCACGATGTTGCCCAGGAAAATCTTGACGAGGCCGAAACGGTGCTCAGTGATTACCGGGCAACCTTCCCAGTGGTTAGCATGGGACTTTACGAGCACGACACCAATGGAATTTGGCAGCTACGGGAAGAGCTCGACTTTGGCGGCGACAGTGACGAAGACCAGCAGGCGGAATCCACGTCAACAGGCGGACAGTCCTCCGCTGCCAACTGAGCTGGCCAAGCTCAAACTCGAACTCCTCCACAAACGGCAGGACTGGGGCCACAGCAAGCGTGCCGGCGACGGCTTGCCCAAAAGGGCCGCCGCTTTCTTTGCCCTGGCCCTCGCCAAGCTGAATACCAACCGGGCCATGCGCTCCTTCCAGCATTACTCCCGCCAGCATGGGCCGCTGCTGAGCGCGGGCATCGGCTTCAACATGTTCTTCTCCGTCACCGGCCTCCTGACCACCGGCTTCGCCATCGCGGGCATCGTCTTGGGCGGCAACCCCGTCCTGGAGGACGCTGTCATCCGCAGCGTGGCGTCGGCGGCGCCCGGGCTCCTGCAAGTTAATGGCGGTGAGGGCCTGGTGGACCCGCAGACGCTGTTGAACCCCTCCGGCCTCGGCTGGACTGCCGCCATCGCAGCCGTCGTCACGATTTTCACCTCCTTGGGCTGGATTGCGAGCGTCCGGGAAGGCGTGCGCGGAGTCATGCAGGCTGACCCCCTCCAGCGCAGCGCCGTGCTGCAGAAGCTCGTGGACGCCGGAACGTTGCTGCTCCTCGGGGTCATTTTGGTGGTCAGCGCCGGTGCCTCGCTGGTGTTCGGTACCGCCGCCGACTGGATTTTCGACGCTCTCCGCCTGGACGAGTCGATCGCCGGTCCGATCGCCGCCGTCGTCAAGATCGTGGTCCCGCTCCTCTTGAACTGCGCGACGGCGGCCGTGCTGTTCCGCTTGGCCGGTGGACTGAAGCTGGGCCGCCAGGCGTTCCTGGAAGGGGTGGTCCTGGCCGGCGTCGGGACAACGGTCCTGCAGTTCTTCAGCACCGAGCTCCTTGCCAGGGCAGGGAACAACCCGGTCCTGGCCTCCTTCGCGATTATCATCGGGTTGCTTATCTGGTTCAACCTGGTCAGCCAGGTTTACCTCATATCGACAGCATGGTCGGCTATCCGCGAGGCCGACGTGCAAGCGGGGGAGACTCCGCGCAAGAGGTTCCTCGGCGCCCGCCGGGCCACACCACAAACCTGACAACGCCGTTGGAGGCGCCATGAACAACCAGTTGTGGATCGCCTGCCTCATCGGTGCCGCGGTGGGACTGGTCGTTGGCCAGCTCGTGTTCAACTCACCGTTCGTGGGCATCCTGGTGGGTGTGGGCCTCGGGGCGCTCGTCGGTGCGTCCCTCGGCCCCAAGCGCGGCTAGGCGACTCTTACGGCGCTTTCACCAAGCCCTCCCATGCCACGTTCCAATCGGGCGGGAAGCCAGGTGCGTTCCGGGACGGTCCGTTGTCCCACCCTGCCGCCATCAACGCCACGGCGGCCAGCAATCCACCGTTGCCCGGGAGGTACAACGGCAGTGAATCCGTTTGCCTGTTGTGGCCGTTCGGCAGCACCGTGTTCTTTCCTGCGTCGAGCAGGAGTGCATCAACGGCGGCTTCCGGGTCTTCGAGGCGGGCCGCCGTCATGGCCATCACCGGGTAGTCCCAGCCCCACGTGCTTACCCAATCCCAGTCCGCCAGCACGTCGTGCAGGGTGGCCCGCATGGTGTCCGGATCGATCAGCTCCGTCCTAGGAAGAACCCCCAGTGCGCAGAGCATGGACGGGTGGTCGGTGCGGATGGTGAAAGGCTCCACATCGATCGCGGTATACACCCCATCCACCACGTGCGGTTTGACCATACCTCCTGCTACGTCCTTCCAAGCGGCAACGGGCTCCAAGCCCAGCCGGTCACGCCAGTCCGAGGCGATGCCCAGGGCCCACTGCCAATAGGCCAGCTCGAAGGTAGGGTTGCTGACCCTGCCGCGGATGGAACCGTAACTTTCCTGTGCGGGGACCAACGGCGGTCCGAGCTCGAATCCCCGCTGCGTCGGATGCGCAAAGCCGGCCATGAACGCTGCCGACTCGAACACCGTCTCCGCAAATTCTTCCAGCACTTCGCGGCAGGGGTTGGCGCGGTAGGCCAGTTCCGCGAGGTAGATGGGGTGCGGCTGCTGCCAGATCAAAAAGGTGCCGATGGTGCTGGGACTCTCCCGTCCATCCGGGCCAACCTGCTTGGGCCAACGCACTCCCTCGAAGCCCTGCTGCTTGGCCGTTTGCCGGGACCTCTCCAGCACCGTGGAGTACCAGCGCAACGAGGGCAGCAGCAGTTCCGGGCGGTTCCATTGGGCAAAGTGGGCAGCGTGCCACCAGTGCATTTCCAAGTGGAAGCGGCCGCGCCACGAGTTGCACACCAGCCCCGTTTCCTGCGGCGGCAACGAGCCGGAGCAGTTGATCGCCGTCAGGTACTGGGAGAGGACAATCCGACGTTCCAATTCCTTGGCCCGCGGGTCATCGGTGGCGTGGAGTTCGATCGCGCCACCGGAGTTCCACAATTTCGGCCAGTGCGCGGCAGACGCTGCCGCGACGTCGCTGCCTGCGGCCGGTTCCAAGGAACGTACGACGCCGGATGCTGGCCCCGTGCCGGGGCTCGCCTCGGTTGCCGCCCGAGTCGGCTCGGGTGCCGGTGCCGCCTGCCCGATTCCGGCGGTGCCGCGCGGGATGCAGTCGCCATCGCCCGCGGAGAGGAAGGCAATGGACAGGTCCAGAATGGAACCCCGGGCGCCGGATTCTACGTGGTCGTCGGAGCCAACACGGAGCGAATGCTGGCCTGTCTGTTCGATCCGGAGGCTCTTTCCGGTAATGACCACCTCGTAACGCGAGTCATCCAGTTCCCGGTGCACCACCCAGCCCGTCTTCCCGGCGAGTGTCGGGGTGGGCTGCTCCAGGGTGGTGGTGTGCGCGTCCGGCCTGCTCCAATCAGCGGCGTCGTGCCAGGCCTCGGATCCGTACGGGAAGTCCAATCCGACAACCAGGCGGGGCCCCGTTCCCGGCGAGCCCAACGCAGCCGACTCCACGCGCAAGCCGAGCTGGTCGCGGTCGGGGTGGCACGCCGTCGTGACCGTCACGGGGTGGCCCGCCACGGTGAAGCGGCTGGTCACGATTCCGGACCAGAGGTCCAGTGTTTGTTCGGTTCCGGTGATGTCGGCCGGTTCGAGGGGGCGTTCCTTCCCGCCTTCCACCCACCGGAAGCCGATCCTGCCCAGGTCCAGGCGGTGCGCGTTCGCGCGGAGCCACGTTTCTGCCCGGGAAGTTCCGGTTTCCCGGTCATCCACGATGTCTCCCACCATGTCCACGTAGGGCACGGGCCCGCGGGGTGAATCGTAGAGGACAGTGGACCCCGACAAGTCGTAGGAAGCTTCCGGCGGGACGGAGTGCCAGCCCCATTGTGCCTGGGTGCCCAGCAAGGTTCCGGGCGGGAGCTCGTCCCGGGCCCCCACGGGGTAGGAGCCGGGAAATGTCTGCAGGCCAGTGAGGTCCATGGTGAAGGCGAATTCGCCATTGCCCACTGAGACTGGGCTCCGTGGGTCCAGTTCCTTCTGCGTCACGTTGTGGCGCCTGACCAGCGACTCGCGGTCGATGCCGGCACTGGCAGGCTCCAGCACAACGGTGTCCTCAAGCTCACGCAGGGTGAAGAAGGCCGCACGTTCGTTGGGACTCTGGTTGGGCTGGTGCAGCGTCAGGAACAGGCTTCCGTCGAGGGCCCGGGCGATCATGCCGTGGCCGCCGTCCTTGTTCCACAGGGCTTCAGGCTCCTGGATCCAAGGACCCAGCACGGTGCCGGATTGGCTGCGGGCGATGCCCATGGAATAGCCGTGGTCCCCGAAGCTGGACCACAGCATGATGAGTTTGCCACTGGCGAGCCTGTGGAGGAACGGACCGTCGGTGACATGGACTGGAGCGCCCGTGTGGGACGGTTTGTCCAAGGGGCGTGACCACGGAGCCTCGGAAGCCGTGAACAGGACCGTCGGTTCACCCACCGCGCTGCGCAGGTCCGGGCTGAGGCGCTGGGCAACGATGGCGCCGTCGTCGATCTGCTTCCACTCGTGGCAGAAGACCATCCACGGCTGCCTGTCGGCGTCCAGATGGAGTGTTCCGTCAAGGCATTCCCAATCGGGTGGGGTCACCGGCCCGTTGCTCCACGGTGTGTACGGCCCCTCGGCCTGGTCGCTGGAAAGTATCTGGGTTCCCCGGAAATGACCTGGTGCGATAAAGGTGGCAAACAGGTAGAAACGCCCCTGGTATTCGTGTACTTCGGGGGCCCAGTACTGTTCGTGGCTCCAGAAACCGGGGTCTGGCCGAAAGGCTGGGAACGGCCCCTCCCACGCCTTGAGGTCAGGGCTCCGGTAGCAGTCGAATCCGGTGGCGGGACCGGACCAGATGTTCTTGTCCGTGCTGCCGAAAAGCAGGTATTCACCCGTTCCGGGAAGGGTGAGGACGTAGGGATCGCGGATCTGGATGTCGGTAAGTTTCAGGGTCAAGACGGGGCCTCCGGGGAGCTTCCTAAATAGTTAACGATCAGAACTATTGACGCACATCTGAGTGCTTGATACGTTTCAGGAACCGTTTTCTGAGTCTGAAAGAAGCTTACCCAATGGCGCGTAAATCTCTAGGTAGTATCCGAAAATCCATGGCATTCATTGCCGCACTGGGCCTGGCCGGCTTGGCCACAGGGTGCTCAGCAGGCAGCAACACCCAGGCCGAGAGCGGTCCGGTGGAGATCAGGTTCTCCTGGTGGGGGAACGCCAGCCGCGCAGAGTTGACCAACAAGGCCATCGCCGAATTCGAGGCAGCCAACCCCAACATCAAGGTCAAGCCGGAATACGGCGACATCGGCGGCTACTTCGACAAGCTGGCCACCCAGGTTGCGGCCAACGATGCCCCGGATGTCATCACCATGGGCGGCGCGTATCCTGCAGAATATGCCAACCGTGGCGCCCTCCTGGACTTGTCCAAGGTCAATGGCTCGCTGGATCTGTCCAAGCTCGACCAGGGCGCCCTGGAGAACGGCCAGGTGAAGGGCACGCAGTACGGCGTGTCAACGGGAGCCAATGCTTTGGCGATCGTCGTGAACCCGGCAGTGTTTCAGGCAGCCGGGGTTTCCCTCCCGGACGACAGCAAGTGGAGCTGGGACGACTTTGCCCGCATCGCCGGTGACATCACGTCCAAGAGTCCCAAGGGAACCTACGGCACCGCAACCGTCCTGACCCACGACTCGCTTGATGCCTTCGCCCGCCAGCGCGGACAGTCCCTCTACACCCAGGACGGACAGCTGGGGCTGGACAAGAGTACGGTCCAGGCCTACTTCGACTATTCGCTCAAGCTGAGTGAATCCGGGGCCGCTCCGAGTGCGTCCGAGACCGTCGAGAAGCTCAATGTCAGCACGGAGCAGACGCTCATGGGCATGGGCAAGGCCGGCATGATGCTCACGTGGAGCAACTCGCTCTCGGCGCTCAGCAAGGCATCCGGTGCCGAACTCAAGCTCCTCAAACTGCCGGGGGAGACGCCCACGCCGGGTATCTGGCTCCAGTCCTCGCAGTTCTACACCATCTCCGCCCGCAGCAAGCACGCGGATGCTGCTGCCAAGCTGGTGAGCTTCCTGGTGAACAATGAGCAGGCAGCCAAGATCATCCAGAGCGACCGGGGCGTGCCCAGCAACTCAGGCATGCGCACGGCCATCCAGGACCTGCTGACACCGCAGGGCAAGGTTGAGGCGGCCTACATCGACCAGATCGGCAAGATGGACTTCGCGCCCACCTACATCGGCCCCACCGGTTCCACGGCGGTCTCCGAAATCACGGCGCGCATCAACACCGAGGTGCTGTTCAAGCGGCTGAGCCCGGACAAGGCAGCCGAGCAATGGATCAGCGAGAGCAAAGCCGCGATCGGCAAGTAGCCACCCAACTAAGTCGCAGTTAAGCGCGTTTTGGGCGCCCAGAACGCGCTTAACTGCGACCCAGTTGGGAGTCAGGCGGCGTCGCGGACCTCCAGGTACGGGTCAGCCCACGCACCAATAATCCGTGCCACGCGCGCCGCCTGCCCCTTACCTGTGAGCAGGTGTTCGCTGCCTTCGAGCGAAATGAAGCTCCGGGGATGCCGGGCGGTGCGGAAGATTTCGCTGGCATTGTCGATTCCCACCGTATTGTCCGTGGGGGAGTGCATCACCATCAGCGGCTTGTGGAGGGTCCGGATGCAGTCGCGCAGGTCGGCCCGCTCCACGTCTTCCACGAAATGCCGGCGGATCTCCATGGGCCGGCCGCCCAGGTCCACCACAGCGGACCCGTCCCGCAGGATGGAGTCGATTTCGGCGTCGAACATGTGCTCCACGTGCTTGGGTTCGAACGGCGCGCCAACGGTCACCACGGCATTGAGTCCGGGAATGTCCCGGGTGGCCGCCAGGACGGCGGCGCCACCGAATGAGTGGCCCACCAGCAGCGAAATCGCGCGGCCCTGCTCTTTCATGAACGCTGCGGCAAGGATCGTATCGGCGACCTTGACGCTGAAGGACCCCGCAGACCATTCGCCCTCTGATCCGCCCAGCCCCAGGTTGTCGAAGCGCAGCATGCCGACGCCCTGCTCGGCCAGTCCCTTGCAGATGCGCGAGGCCGCCGGGCTGTCCTTGCCCAGGGTCAGGCCATGCGAGTACACGCCCCAGCCCCGGACGGGACCTTCGGGCACATCGACGATTCCCGCCAAGGCATCGCCGGTGCTTCCCGTGAAGCTGATCTTCTCAGAGCGTGACACGCTGGTCTCCTTGTTGTTCGGACGCCCGGTTCGGAGCGTCTCCGCTGATGATTAAAGCCCGACGGCGCCGCCCACCAAAAGTGGTGGGCGGCGCCGTCGTCGTGCTGTCCTTGGGGAACGGCTGACTAGATCTTGCGCGACAGGATAGCCTGCTTGACCTCGGCGATGGCCTTGGTGACCTGGATGCCACGCGGGCAGGCCTCGGAGCAGTTGAAGGTGGTGCGGCAACGCCACACGCCTTCCTTGTCGTTGAGGATTTCCAGGCGCATGTCGCCGGCGTCATCACGGGAGTCGAAGATGAAGCGGTGGGCGTTGACGATGGCTGCCGGGCCGAAGTACTGGCCGTCGGTCCAGAAGACCGGGCAGGACGAGGTGCAGGCAGCGCAGAGGATGCACTTGGTGGTGTCGTCAAAGCGCTCACGGTCCTCGACGGACTGCAGGCGTTCCTTGGTGGGCTCGTGGCCCTTGTTGATCAGGAACGGCATCACTTCGCGGAAGGACTGGAAAAAGGGTTCCATGTCCACGATCAAGTCCTTCTCCACCGGGAGGCCCTTGATGGGCTCAACGGTGATGGGCTTGGTGGTGTCCAGGTCCTTGAGCAGCGTCTTGCAGGCGAGGCGGTTGCGGCCATTGATGCGCATGGCATCGGAGCCGCACACGCCGTGGGCGCAGGAGCGGCGGAACGAAACCGTGCCGTCGATCTCCCACTTGACCTTGTGCAATGCATCCAACACACGGTCCGTGCCGTACATGGTCAGCTTGTAGTCGTCCCAGCGGGCTTCGTCGGAGATCTCGGGATCGTACCGGCGCACGCGCAGGGTGATGTGGAACGTGGGGATTTCCCCGCCGCCGCCAACGCCCGCAGGAAGCTCGATCTTGGAAGCGGGTTCTGCCATTTCGGTCGTCATTAGTACTTACGCTCCATCGGCTCGTAACGGGTGAAGATCACGGGCTTCGTCTCCAGACGGATGCCCGCAACGGATTCCGCCGACGAGGCGGCTGTGACGGAATTGTCCAGGTAAGCCATGGAGTGCTTCATGAACTTTTCGTCGTCGCGGTCCGGGAAGTCCTCGCGGTAGTGGCCACCACGTGACTCTTCACGGTGCAGTGCACCGACGGTCATGACCTTGGCCATGTCCAGCAGGAAGCCCAGCTCCACTGCTTCCAGGAGGTCCAGGTTGAAGCGCTTGCCCTTGTCCTGGACAGTGACGTTCTTGTAGCGCTCCTCGAAGGAAGCGATGTCGCTGAGGACCTGCTGCAGCGATTCCTTGGTGCGGAACACCTGCATGTTGGCATCCATGGTGTCCTGCAGTTCCTTGCGGATCTGGGCCACGCGTTCGGTGCCGGTGCCGTTGAGCAGGCCGGACAGGATGCCACGGGTCATGGCCTCCGGATCCTCGGGAAGCTCGACGTAGTCGGCAGTCTTGGAGTACTCGGCTGCGGCAACGCCGGCACGCTTGCCGAAGACGTTGATGTCCAGGAGCGAGTTGGTGCCCAGGCGGTTGGAGCCGTGGACGGAAACGCAGGCAACTTCACCGGCGGCGAAGAGGCCCGGCACAACGGTGTCGTTGTCCTGGAGGACTTCGGTTGCGATGTTGGTGGGGATGCCGCCCATGGCGTAGTGGGCCGTGGGGAACACGGGAACCGGATCCGTGAACGGTTCCACACCCAGGTAGGTGCGGGCGAACTCGGTGATGTCCGGAAGCTTGGCTTCGATGTGCTCCGGCTCCAGGTGGGTCAGGTCAAGGAGCACGTAGTCCTTGTTCGGGCCACAGCCGCGGCCTTCGCGGACCTCGTTGGCCATGGCGCGGGCCACGATGTCACGGGGTGCGAGGTCCTTGATGGTGGGGGCGTAGCGCTCCATGAAACGCTCACCCTCGGAGTTACGCAGGATGGCACCTTCACCACGTGCACCCTCGGTGAGGAGGATGCCCAGGCCGGCGAGGCCGGTCGGGTGGAACTGGAAGAACTCCATGTCCTCCAGCGGAATACCGCGGCGGAAGGCGATGCCCATGCCGTCACCGGTGAGGGTGTGGGCATTGGAGGTGGTCTTGAAGACCTTGCCGGCGCCGCCGGAAGCGAACACCACGGACTTGGCCTGGAAGACGTGCAGTTCACCGGATGCGAGGTCGTAGGAGACCACGCCGGCAACGCGCTTCTGCTTGTACGGAGTACCGTCTTCGCGTACTGCGTCTTCTTCGACGATCAGCAGGTCAAGGACGTAGTACTCGTTGTAGAACTCAACGTTGTGCTTGACGCAGTTTTGGTACAGCGTCTGCAGGATCATGTGGCCGGTACGGTCGGCGGCGTAGCACGCACGGCGGACGGGGGCCTTGCCGTGGTCGCGGGTGTGGCCACCGAAACGGCGCTGGTCGATCCGGCCTTCGGGCGTGCGGTTGAACGGCAGACCCATCTTTTCCAGGTCCAGCACGGCGTCGATGGCTTCCTTCGCCATGACCTCGGCTGCGTCCTGGTCAACCAGGTAGTCGCCACCCTTGATGGTGTCAAAGGTGTGCCATTCCCAGTTGTCTTCTTCGACGTTGGCCAGTGCTGCACACATGCCACCCTGGGCCGCACCGGTGTGCGAACGGGTGGGGTAGAGCTTGGTCAGTACCGCTGTGCGTGCGCGCTGACCGGACTCGATCGCGGCGCGCATGCCGGCGCCACCTGCACCGACAATGACGACGTCGTACTTATGGACCTGCATACCAGATGCTCTCTCTTTCAAAATTCAGATGGTCGGCGGAGCCTGCTCCGCTAAGTCAGGTGCGGCCCACGGAACAGGCCCACCGGAGGAGCCGCTACGGCGCCGGGCAGAAACCGCCAGGCAGCTGAACGCCGTCGACGACGGGGCACGGGTTGAAGGTGAAGATCACCAGGGTGCCAAGAATGACGATCACCGCGGTAGCTGCGTACAGGACCACCTTGAGCCAGAAGCGGGTGGAATCCTTTTCCGCGTAGTCGTTGATGATGGTGCGGACGCCGTTGGTGCCGTGGAGCATGGCCAGCCAGAGCATGGCGAGGTCCCAGAACTGCCAGAAGGGATCTGCCCACTTGCCTGCCACGAAGCCGAAGTCGATCGCGTGGATGCCTTCGCCAACCAGCAGGTTCACGAACAGGTGGCCGAAGATGAGCACCACCAGGACGATGCCGGAGAGGCGCATGAAGAGCCACGCGATCATTTCGAAGTTGCCGCGGCTGCTGCCGGTCCGGTTGTACTTCGGGGCGATCTTGCCCGAACGGGGGGACTGGATGGTGGTCATGGCTTAGTGGCCTCCCAGCGCGAGGGAAAGGTGGCGGATGGCGAACCCTGCGAACGTAACCAGCCACAGCGCAAGTACGACCCACAGCAGTTGGCGCTGGTACTTCGCGCCCTTCTTCCAGAAGTCGATGGCGATCACGCGCAGGCCGTTGAAGGCGTGGAAGATGATCGCAGCGACCAGGCCCGTTTCACCCAGGGCCATCAGGGGGTTCTTGTAGGCGCCGATAACGGCGGTGTAGGCCTCAGGGGACACGCGCACCAATGAGGTGTCCAGCACATGGACCAACAAGAAGAAAAAGATCACTACACCGGTAATGCGGTGTCCAACCCAGGACCACATGCCTTCACGGCCGCGGTACAAGGTGCCAGCTGGTTTTGTCGGCACTGAATAAACCTTCCTGCAACACAGCGGCGCTGGCATGGGATCCACGCGGGGGGAACGCCTGCTGCGAGAGCACTCGTAGCTCACGCCTAAATCTAGGCTTCGCTAACAGCTTATTCAATTTAGGACCGGCTTCTCTGCTTGTTAATTCTGTGTTTCCCGCCCGGGATTCCGGGAATTTTTCCGCTGCATGAGACTAATGCCACATGTGTGGCGCGCGGCGGGGCCTGGCAGCTGTGTCCGATAAAGTGTTGAGGTGAGTACAGAAGACGCGACATTCCCGGAATCACCCTTGGACCGCTTCCATGCAGTCATTCCGGCCGGCGGTGTGGGAACCAGGCTGTGGCCACTCTCGCGTGCCGCGGCACCGAAGTTCCTCCATGACCTGACCGGTTCCGGCAGCACTCTCTTGAGGGCTACCTACGATCGCCTCGAGCCCTTGGCCGGCGAGCGGGTCCTGGTGGTAACGGGCCAGGCGCACAGGGCCGCCGTGTGCCGCCAGCTTCCCGAAGTAGGGGACGACGAGCTGGTCCTCGAAAGCGAACCCAAGGATTCCGGCGCAGCCATTGGCCTGGCCGCGGCCATCCTCTACCAGCGGAACCCGGAGACCATCATGGGCTCCTTCGCCGCCGACCAGGTGATCAGCCCGGACGAGCTCTTCCAGGACACCGTCCGCGAGGCGATCTTCACCGCGGCCACGGGCAAGATTGTCACCATAGGCATCAAGCCCACGCACCCGTCCACCGGCTTCGGCTACATCCGTTCCGGCAAGGAGCTTAAGGTCGACGGCGCACCCAATGCCCTGGCCGTCGCGGAATTCGTGGAGAAGCCCAGCGAGGACGTTGCCCGTAAATACGTCGAGGCCGGCGACTATGTCTGGAACGCGGGCATGTTCGTTGCCCCGGTAGCCCTCATGCTCCAGCACCTGGAAGCCAACCAGCCTGAGCTCTTCGCGGGCATCCAGGAGATTGCCCACGCCTGGGACACTCCGGAGCGTGCCGAGGTGACCGCACGCGTGTGGCCCACCCTGCCCAAGATTGCCATTGACTACGCCGTAGCCGAGCCCGCAGCGGCAGCCGGCGATGTCGCCGTCGTACCTGGTACATTCCGCTGGGACGACGTCGGTGACTTCGCCGCCATCGGGCGCCTTAACAATGCCGGCGACGTTGACGAGGTGACCGTCCTTGGCGAAGGTGCACGTGTCTTCGCCGAAAACGCCAGCGGCGTGGTTGTTTCGGACACGAAGCGCGTGATCGCACTGATCGGCATCAAGGACGTTGTCATCGTGGACACCCCCGACGCGCTCCTGGTGACCACCAAGGAACACGCACAGCGGGTCAAGGGCGCCGTGGATGCCCTGAAGGCCAGCGGCGACACGGACGTGCTCTAGCCCAGTCCGTATAACTTAAGCCACCTCTTTGGTTGTCCTGCGCCTGAACGCAGCGTAACCAAGAGGTGGCTTTCGTTCTTCCGGGGCCGTGCATGGCTAGAGTTGTGACGTGCGCAATTACACGACTGAAACCGAGCCCACTCCTGTTGTAGGTCCTTGGGTTGACGAGCTCTTGCCCGGACTCATCGAATTCCGGCGGGACCTGCACGCGCACCCTGAACTTTCCTTCAAGGAGTTCCGCACCACGGACAAGCTCGTGGAGCGGCTCGAGGCCGCCGGATTGAAGCCGCGCCGCCTAGAGAACACTGGCCTGACGGTGGATGTGGGGGAAGGCCCCATTGCCACGGCCCTCCGCGGCGACATCGATGCGCTGCCGATCATTGAGGAAACGGGACTGCCGTTCGCCTCCAAGAACCACGGGGTGACACATGCGTGTGGCCACGACATCCACACCACCACCATGCTCGGCATTGCCCTGACCCTGCAGCGCATGCACAAGAACAACCCGCTGGGCGGCACGGTCCGCATCATTTTCCAGCCGGCCGAGGAAACCATGCCCGGCGGTGCGTTGTCCTGCATCGAGCAGGGGGTGCTGCAGGGTGTTCCCCGTATCCTCGCGCTTCATTGTGATCCCCGGATCAATGTTGGCCAGATCGGCACGCGCATTGGCGCCATCACCTCGGCGTCGGACACCATCAAGATCGAACTGACGGGCCGCGGCGGGCACACCTCCCGGCCCCACCTGACCGAAGACCTGGTCTTCGCGCTGGCGCAGATCGCCATCAACGTCCCCGCCGTCCTGTCGCGCCGAGTTGACGTTCGCAGCGGGGTCTCCGTGGTGTGGGGGCAGATCTCTGCGGGCTCAGCCCCCAACGCCATCCCGGGCAGCGGCTACATGGCCGGGACCATGCGCTGCCTGGACCGCGATGCGTGGCACAGCGCCGGAGAGTTGCTGGACGACGTCGTGAAGCAGGTTGCTGCCCCGTATGGCGTGGATGTCCACCTTGAGCACACCCGTGGCGTTCCTCCCGTAGTCAACTCCGAGCACGAGACGGCGCTGATCGAGGCGGCTGCCCGGGCGGAACTTGGCGAAAACGCGGTGGTCCTGACCCCGCAGTCCATGGGCGGCGAAGACTTCGCATGGTTCCTCGCGGACCTCCCCGGCGCCATGATGCGCTTGGGCACCCACACGCCCGGCGGCGAGGAGTACGACCTCCACCGTGGCGACTTCATCGTGGACGAGCGGGCCTTGGGCTACGCGGTCCGCGTCCTGTCAGCTGCGGCCCTCCGGACCATCCGGGACCTCCAGAACTAAACCCAACCGGGGGACAGATGGAGGCCCACTGAGCGTTCAGTGGAGCGTGATCTGTCCCTCAGTTGGGTGCACTCGGCCAAATTGAGTTGTGCACAATTCAATTGTGCGCTACCGTTTTACCCATGAGTGATGCTCCCCGCCTCCGCCACCAGGTCTGCTTTGCGCTGTACTCGGCATCCAAGGCCGCGACGGCGGTCTACCGCCCCGTGCTGGACGATCTGGGCCTGACGTATCCGCAGTACCTGGTGATGCTGGTCCTGTGGGAGCAGGAGCCGCGGAGCGTACGAGAGTTGGGGGCCGAGCTCGGCCTGGATTCCGGGACGCTGTCACCGCTCCTGAAGCGCCTTGAGGCACTCGGCCTCGTGGAGCGCCACCGGTCCGCCGAGGACGAACGCCGTGTTGACGTGGTCCTCACCGAGGCGGGGAGCCGGCTGAGCGAACGTGCAGAAGCCGTTCCGCAGCGCCTCGCGGACGCCGCAGGACTGTCTGCCGCGGAGATCCAGCAACTGCACGCCACCCTCGGCAAACTCACTGCGGCCCTGCAGAAGTCACTCTGAAGACTTCGAACGAGAAGAAGATTTCACACCAGAAAGGGACACTACCCATGAAGACCCTCTACACAGCTGAGGCCCTTGCCTCCGGCGAAGGCCGCGACGGCAACGCCCGCACCAACGACGGCAAGCTTGACGTGGCTTTGGCAAGCCCGGTGGAACTGGGCGGCAACGGCCAGGGAACCAACCCGGAGCAGTTGTTCGCGGCCGGATACGCGGCTTGCTTCCACTCCGCGTTGCGCCTGGTGGGCCGGAAGGAACGCGTTGACGTGACGGACTCTGCGGTCGCCGCCAAGATCCACTTCGGAGCCTTGACCGACAGCGAAGGCTACGGCCTGGCCGCCGAACTCGAAATCGCGTTGCCCGCCCTGGGCAAGGAAAAGGCCGAGGAACTCATGGCCAAGGCGCACACGATCTGCCCCTATTCCAATGCCACCCGTGGCAACATCGCCGTGGACCTCAAGCTCGTGGAGTTCGCAGCATGAGCGCCCTGACGCAGGAGCTTCCTGCCGCAACCCGCGAAATCCAGCTCGCCTCCCGGCCTTCCGGCCGGCCTGTTCCGGACAACTTCCGCCTGGCCGAGGCTGGGCTTCCCCAGCTGGAGGAAGGCCAGGTCCTGGTGAAGAACCAGTTCATGTCCGTGGATCCCTACATGCGCGGCCGCATGAATGATGCAAAGTCGTACTCGGCGCCCTTCCGCATCGATGCAGCGCTCGACGGCGGTGCGGTGGGTGAGGTGATCGCGTCCCGTTCGGACGCACACAAGGTGGGTGACGTCGTCGTGCATCAACTGGGGTGGCGTGAACACGCGGTGGTTGACGCCGCAACGGCCACCACGGTGCCGGCGGGGCTTGCGCCCGCATCGGCGTTCCTCGGGGCGTTGGGCATGACCGGCCTGACCGCCTATGCCGGACTGCTCAAGGTGGCCGAATTCAAGGAAGGCGACGTCGTCTTCGTTTCCGGTGCTGCCGGTGCCGTGGGTTCCATGGTGGGACAGATCGCCAAGGCCATGGGCGCCGGCAAAGTGATAGGCAGTGCGGGCTCGGCAGCCAAGGTTGCCAGGCTGTTGGAGCTTGGCTTCGACGCCGCCTTCAACTACAACGATGCCCCCGTGCTTGAGCAGTTGCGGGAGGCGGCGGGGGAGCGCGGCATCGACGTCTACTTCGACAACGTTGGCGGCGAGCACCTTGAGGCGGCCTTGGCTACGCTCAACGTTGGCGGTCGGGTTGCCATGTGCGGGGCCATTGCCCAGTACAACTCCACCGAGCCGCCGGCAGCGCCGCGGAACCTCGCCGTGGCCATTGGCAAGCAGCTGACGCTTCGCGGTTTCCTGGTGGGCGGGCAGCGGCAGCATGCTGCGGAGTTCCGGCAGAAGATGGCCGGCTGGTTGGCTGATGGGACCGTGAGCTATGACGAGACGATCGTGGATGGACTGGAAAACGCGCCCCGTGCCTTCATTGATCTGCTGGACGGAATGAACACCGGAAAGATGCTGGTCCGCCTGTGACGCACGCCCCTGCCTACTGATTGGTAACAAAAAGTCAACGATCTGGGGCAGGGGCCAGCTTTGTGCTATCTCCGTGTGGTGTACGCCACTAGGGTGGTGGTTATCAATGCGCTACGGCGCAATGCTGCGAAGCATCAGTGAAAACAGAATTTCTGCCCCGGGGTTTTGGAAACGGACACTCATTGACCACCAGTCGTAGCGATCATCACTTTCTTCCTGGAGGAACATTGAAGAAACCACTGCGTGCCACCCTGAAGCGCGGTTCGATGGCCGGTGTGGCCACCTTGGGCGCCAGCGCGCTCCTGCTCAGCGGCTGCGGACAGGCTCCCGACGCCGGCTCCGCCAGCAATACCGCCAGTAACTACACCGGTTGCATCGTCTCCGACTCCGGTGGGTTTGACGACCAGTCCTTCAACCAGTCCTCCTTCGAGGGCCTCAAGAAAGCCGAAAAGGACCTGGGCATCAACACCAAGTCCGCGGAGTCCAAGGCCAACAGCGACTTCGAGACCAACCTGAACGGCATGGTCTCGGCCAACTGCAACATGACCATCACTGTCGGCTTCCTCCTCGGTGACGCAACCAAGGCCGCTGCCGAGAAGAACACCGACAAGCACTTTGCCATCATCGACTACTCGTACCAGACCCCCATCGCCAACGTGAAGCCGGTTGTCTACGACACCGCCCAGGCCGCCTACCTGGCGGGCTACGCCGCTGCCTCGGCCACCAAGACCGGCAAGGTGGGAACCTTCGGCGGCATCAAGCTGCCCACGGTCACCATCTTCATGGATGGCTTCTACGACGGCGTCCAGGCCTACAACAAGGCCAAGGGCAAGACCGTCCAGGTCGTGGGTTGGGACAAGGCCACGCAGGACGGCTCGTTCACCGGTGACTTCGAAAAGCAGGACACCGGAAAGCAGATCACCAAGAACCTGCTGGACCAGGGCGCGGATATCGTGATGCCCGTGGCCGGACCTGTTGGCAAGGGTGCGGGCGCTGCGCTCAAGGAAGCCAAGGCGGCCGGCAAGGACGTCAAGCTCATCTGGGTCGACTCCGATGGTTTCCTCACCGCTCCCGAATACAAGGACCTGATGCTGACCTCTGTGGTCAAGCAGATGGGCGAAGCGGTGGAAACCGTGGTGAAGGACGACAAGGACGGCAAGTTCAGCAACGAAGCCTACGTTGGCACGCTGGCCAACGACGGCGTGGCGATCGCCCCGTTCCACGACCTTGACTCGGCCATCTCCGCCGACACCAAGAGCGAACTCGACGCCCTGAAGGCGGACATCATCTCCGGGAAGCTGAAAGTCGAATCGGCGGCCAGCCCCAAGAAGTAGCAACTCCTGGACGCGCCGCCAGTACCGTTCCGCGGTACTGGCGGCTCGTTTTTGCCCTGACGTAGGCTGCTGCCATAGGTAGTGAGCAGTGCAGCCGTCCCTCGGACTCAAAGAACGGTGGGAGTTGTGAAACTCGAATTAAAGGGGATCTCGAAAGCGTTCGGGAGCTTCTACGCCAACCAAGACATCGACCTCGTGGTCGAATCCGGCCAGATCCATTGCCTCCTCGGCGAGAATGGTGCCGGAAAATCAACCCTCATGAATGTGCTGTACGGGCTCTATGAACCTACAGCCGGACAAATCCTGGTGGATGACCAGCCCGTGAACTTCCGCGGCCCTGGCGACGCCATGGCGGCGGGAATCGGCATGGTGCACCAGCACTTCATGTTGGTCCCGGTGTTTACCGTGGCCGAAAACGTGGCGCTCGGTGCGGAGCCGACGTCCTTCGGCGGCGTCCTCAGCATGGATGAAACCCGCCGCAGGATCCGCGAGATCTCGGCGAAGTACGGCTTCGACGTGGAACCCGACGCCCTGGTGGAAGACCTGCCGGTAGGTGTCCAGCAGCGCGTGGAGATCATCAAGGCGCTGGTGCGCGAAGCCAAGGTACTCATCCTGGATGAGCCCACGGCGGTCCTGACGCCGCAGGAAACCGATGAGCTCCTGGACATCATGCGCCAGCTCAAAGCCAGCGGGACCTCGATCGTGTTCATTTCCCACAAGCTGCGGGAAGTGAAGGCCGTTTCGGACGTCATCACCGTGGTCCGGCGCGGCAAGGTGGTGGGCGATGCTCCGCCGACCGCCTCGGCCACCGAACTAGCCTCCATGATGGTGGGCCGTCCGGTCAGCCTCAGCCTGGACAAGGCGGCCGCCCAGCCCAAGGAAACTACGTTCGTCGTCGAGAACCTCACGGTCCGTGCCCCCAACGGCACCAACGTGGTGGACGGAATCAGCTTTGATATCGCCCAAGGCGAGATCCTCGCCGTCGCCGGTGTCCAAGGCAACGGACAAACGGAACTTACCGAGGCGATCCTCGGAGTGCAGGAACACGTCACCGGTTCCGTCACCCTTGACGGCAAGCAGCTCTTGGGGTTGCCGGTGAAGGATGTCCTGCGTTCAGGTGTTGGCTTTGTTCCTGAAGACCGGACGGTTGACGGCCTCGTGGGTCCCTTCTCCGTCGCCGAAAACCTCGTCCTTGACCTTTATGACCAGGCGCCTTTCGCCAGCGGCGTGAGCATGAAGCCGGCCAAGGTGGCGGACAATGCCAAGGCCAAGATTGAGGAGTTCGATATCCGGACTCCATCGGCCGGTGCCGCGGCCGGAACCCTTTCCGGCGGCAACCAGCAAAAAGTGGTCATGGCCCGTGAACTGTCCCGCCCGTTGCGGCTGTTCATCGCCAGCCAGCCCACCCGCGGCGTGGACGTTGGCTCCATTGAATTCCTGCACAAGCGCATCGTCGCCGAGCGCGATGTTGGAACGCCCGTGATGATCGTCTCCACGGAGCTCGATGAAGTCATGGAACTTGCAGACCGCATCGCCGTGCTTTACAAGGGCAAGCTTGTGGGCATCGTTCCCGCCGGGACTCCCCGCGACACCCTCGGCCTCATGATGGCCGGCGTCAGCCCGGAAGGGGGCTCCGATGACAACCAGTGACCAGACCAGCAGCGACCAGTCCAAGAAGGACGCAGCACCCCAGGAATCCACCGCTGATGCCCAGGCGGCGGACGTCGCCCTGGACACAGCCGGCGGCACCCTGGAACCATCGATCGTTCCGGTCTCCTCGCAGAGCGGGGATATCGGACACCAGCAGGGGAGCCTGTTCCGCAGGATCGTCATGGGCAACGGCTTCGTTTCGGTCCTCGCCGTGATTGTGGCCTTGATCCTCGGCGGTCTCCTGATCGCCAGCACGGACGCCCGCGTCGCGAGGACGGCAGGCTACTTCTTTGCCCGGCCCACCGATTTCCTGCTGGCCCTGTGGGATGCCATGACCAAGAGCTACGTGGCGCTCTTCCAGGGCGCGGTGTTCAACACCCGCCAGGGCTTCATGCCGCTGCTGGAAACCATGACCGTGGCAACGCCGCTGATCTGCGCCGGCCTGGGCGTTGCCCTCGCCTTCCGCGCTGGGTTGTTCAACATCGGCGCCCAGGGGCAGATCATCATCAGCGCCACCCTGGCCGCCTATGTCGGCTTCACCTGGCACCTGCCCTTCGGCCTGCACCTCCTGGTGGTCATCATCATGGGCGTCCTCGGCGGCGCCGTGTGGGGCGGAATCGTTGGTGTCCTGAAAGCCCGGACGGGCGCGCACGAGGTCATCGTGACCATCATGCTGAACTACGTTGCCCTGTTCCTGCTGGACTTCCTGCTGAACACGGCAGCGTTCCGCCGGCCGGGGGACAACAGCCCCATTTCGCCACGCCTGGATGAGTCCGCCACCTACCCGGTACTGATTCCCGGTTCGCGGCTCCACCTCGGCTTCCTGGTGGCCGTGCTCCTGACGTACGGCGTGTGGTGGATGCTGAACCGCTCCACCATCGGCTTTGAATTCCGTGCCGTCGGCGCCAACCCTGCCGCCGCGCGGACGGCTGGCGTCAAGGTTCCCCGCGCCACCATCCTGGTCATGGCCTTCGCGGGAGCGTTGGCAGCGTTCGGCGGCGTAGCCCAGGTGGCCGGAACGGAAAAGGTCCTCACCGGTGGCGTGGCCGCCCAGATCGGCTTCGACTCCATCACGGTGGCCTTGCTGGGCCGCAGTACCCCGTGGGGCACGTTCTTCGCCGGCCTGTTGTTCGGTGCGTTCCGGGCGGGCGCAGTCCAGATGCAGATCCAGACCGGCACACCGATCGACATTGTCCTGGTGGTCCAGTCGCTCATCGTCCTGTTCATCGCTGCTCCGCCGCTGATCCGGTCGCTCTTCCGGCTGGACAGCAAGAAGAAGAAAAACAAGAAGGTGGCCCCCAAGGTCGCCGTTGCCACCGGAGGTGCAAAGTGAGCGCAACAACCACCGCTCCCCGGGCTGGAGCAACCGCACTGCCGGGCACGCGCCCGTCGTTGAAGGTGCCCGTTTCCCTGGGTGTCCTGGCCTTGCTTGCTTTGGTCTTCTTCGGCTTGCTCGGCCCCGGGCAGACGGCCGAAATGAAGATCAGCGATCCAGGCGACAGTGTCCAGGTTCCGGCGCTCATGATCCCCGGCCAGGTAGGCGGCGTGGTGCTGGCCATCCTGTTGCTGGCCATGGCGGCCTACTCGATCTATCTCTGGACGCGCGGGGAACGCTCGCCCAAGTGGCTGCCGATCGCGTTCGCCGTGGTGTTCGTCTTCGCCCTGCTCGTGTGGATCGTGGCCGGCGCCCGCCAGCCGTCCATCTCGCTGGCCGGCCTGGTGGCAGGTTCCGTGACGCTGGCAGTTCCCCTGGTGTTTGGTTCGTTGTCCGGCGTCCTGTGTGAACGGGTAGGCGTGGTCAATATCGCCATCGAAGGCCAATTGCTCGGCGGCGCCTTCACGGCAGCGCTGGTAGCCACCGTGACGGGAAGCCCCTACATCGGGCTCATCGCCGCAGCGGCGGCAGGTGCCGCGGTGTCCATGGTGCTGGCTGTGTTCAGCATCAAGTACCTGGTCAACCAGATCATCGTCGGTGTTGTCCTGAACGTCTTGGTCTCCGGCCTCACCGGCTTCCTGTTCGGTACGGTCATGGCTCCGAACAAGGACCAGTTCAACACTCCCGGGCGCCTGGATATCCTTCCGATTCCGTTGCTCTCGGACATCCCGATCATTGGCCCCATCCTCTTTGAACAGTCGATCGCCGGCTACCTCATGTACATCGCGGTGGCCGTGGTGTGGTTCGGGCTGTTCAAGACGCGCTGGGGCCTGCGTGTCCGTGCAGTGGGTGAGCACCCCCAGGCAGCAGACACCCTGGGCATCAACGTCAACGCCACCCGTTTCTGGAACGTGACCCTGGGTGGTGCCATTGCCGGCATCGGTGGCGCCGTCTTCACCTTGGTGACCATCGACTCGTTCACCAAGGAGATCTCCGGCGGTCGAGGCTTCATCGCCCTTGCGGCGTTGATCTTCGGCCGGTGGAACCCCATCGGTGCCTTCCTGGCCTCGCTGCTGTTCGGCTTCGCGTACAACCTGCAGTCCATCCTGGGCATCATCGGAACTCCGGTGCCCAGCCAGTTCATGGCCATGCTGCCGTACCTGGTGACGATTTTCGCCGTCGCCGGTTTGGTGGGCAGGTCGAGGCCACCGGCCGCGAGCGGCATACCGTACGTGAAGGGCTGACGGATGCGCGATGTCAATTGGCAGGTCCTGGAGGACGCCGCCAAGGAGGCCATGGCAAAGGCCTACGCCCCGTATTCGAAGTTCCCGGTGGGGGCTGCGGCCCTCACCGAGGACGGCCGGATCATCAGCGGCTGCAACGTGGAGAACGCCAGCTACGGCCTGACCTTGTGCGCGGAATGCGCGCTGGTGGGGCAACTGCACATGAGCGGCGGTGGCAGGATCGCGGCCTTCTACTGCGTGGATGGCCAAGGAAACGTCTTGATGCCCTGTGGCCGTTGCCGCCAGCTGCTGTACGAATTCCGCGCACCCGGCATGCAGCTCATGACCACCCAAGGCATCAAAACCATGGACCAGGTGCTGCCTGACGCCTTCGGTCCGGAACACCTGGAGGAAAACACGTGACCAGTACCGAAGCGTTCGACGCCGTCCAGATCATCACCATCAAACGGGACAAGGGCACCCTGACGCCCGAACAGATCGACTGGACCATCGATGCCTACACCCGGGGCGTCATTGCCGAGGAGCAGATGGCGGCGCTCAATATGGCCATCCTCCTGAACGGCATGGACCGGGAAGAGATCTCGCGCTGGACGTCCGCCATGATCGCCTCGGGGGAGCGGATGGACTTTTCGTCGCTGACAACGCCCGACGGCGGCAGGAAGGCTACCAGCGACAAGCACTCCACCGGTGGGGTCGGGGATAAGATCACGCTCCCGTTGGCGCCGTTGGTGGCTGTTTTCGGGGTGGCCGTTCCGCAGCTTTCGGGCCGCGGACTGGGCCACACCGGCGGCACGTTGGACAAGCTCGAAGCCATCCCCGGATGGCGGGCCAACCTCAGTAATGCGGAGATCATGGCCCAGCTCCAGGACGTCGGCGCAGTGATCTGCGCGGCGGGATCGGGGCTGGCTCCGGCGGACAAAAAGCTCTATGCCCTCCGCGACGTGACAGGGACTGTTGAAGCGATCCCGCTCATTGCCTCCTCGATCATGAGCAAGAAGATTGCCGAGGGCACTGGCTCCCTGGTCCTCGACGTCAAGGTGGGCTCCGGCGCCTTCATGAAGGACGAGGCCAAGGCGCGGGAGCTTGCGGAGACCATGGTGGACCTGGGCAAGGACGCCGGCGTGCACACCGTTGCGCTGATGACTGATATGTCCACCCCGCTCGGCCTGACCGCGGGAAACGCGATTGAGGTGGAAGAGTCAGTAGAGGTCCTTGCCGGCGGTGGTCCGGAAGACGTCGTCGAACTGACCGTCCGGCTCGCCGAAGAGATGTTGGCGGGTGCGGGAATCCATGACGCCGATCCCGCCGCCGCGCTCAAGGACGGCCGGGCCATGGACGTGTGGAACCGCATGATCGAAGCCCAGGGTGGCGATCCCCGGGCAGCCTTGCCGGTAGCCCGGGAATCCGAGGTGGTCTACGCGCCAGCAGATGGCGTGCTGGTGGAACTGGACGCACTCGCTGTGGGCGTGGCTGCGTGGCGGCTCGGCGCCGGGCGGGCCCGCAAGGAAGACCAGATCCAAGCGGCGGCTGGCGTACGGCTCCATGCCAAGCCCGGTGCCCTGGTCCGGGCCGGTGAGCCGCTCATGACGCTCCTGACGGATACTCCGGAGAAATTCGGCCGTGCCAAGGAGGCGTTGCAGGATGCCGTGGTGATTGCGCCGGAGGGTTCCCGCCCGGCCCGGCGACTGATTATCGACAGGATCGCCTAGGCTTAATTCCTGTGCAGGCCATCAACGATTTCATCCTCGCCGCAGCCGGGCAGCCCTGGGTGCTGTTCCTGGTGTTGGCCTGTTGCGTCATCGACGGTTTCTTTCCGCCGATCCCCAGCGAATCGGTGGTGGTAGGGCTCAGCGCTGTCTCCGGAAGCAGCGGTTCACCGAACGTGTGGCTGCTGGCCTTGGTGGCAGCGCTGGGTGCTTTCTCCGGGGACAACATCGCGTACCTGATCGGTCGCCGCATCGGCATCCAGCGGTGGCGCTGGATGCGGACCCAGCGCATGCAAGGTGCCTTCCGGTGGGCGGGCAAGGAACTGCGACGCCGGGCCGCCTCGCTGATCATGGTGGCGCGGTTCATCCCGATCGGCCGCGTCGCGGTGAACCTCACGGCTGGAGCCACCCACTTCAACCACCGGCGCTTCGTGGCCCTGACGGCCTTGTCAGCCGTCCTGTGGGCCGGCTACTCGGTGGTCCTTGGCTACTTCTTCGGTGTGTGGTTTGAGCACAACCATTTGCTCGGCGCCGTCATCGCGATCGTGGTTGCCGTGATCCTGGGCATCGTCATCGACCGCATCATCAGCAAGGTCCGGGGCTCCGTGCCTTTGGACGGCAAGGACATCCCCGAGACGGAGATCCAGCCGGGGGAGAGCGCCCCGCCTCCACCCAAGGTATGAGACCCGAAACAGGGCAAGATCACCCCGCCGGTTGACGCCGGAACAACACCCGCGCCTATAGCGTTAATTGTGTGATCCCGAGGCTGGGGCGTAGCGAACGACGTCCCGGCCATGGGACACTAAGAGCGACTTCCGTCACAGTGTCAAGTCATATTCATCTAGGAGCTACCGCCGCGTGGAGTTTTTGAACCAAATGCTCGAGCATGCAGCCGGGCAGCCTTGGATTTACCCGGTGCTCCTGGTGTTCTTCTTCATCGACGGATTCGCCACCATCCTTCCCAGCGAAACAGCAATTGTTGGCCTCTCGGCGCTGTCCCTTCACAGCGGGGAACCCAACCTTTGGATCCTGGGGACCACTGCGCTTATTGGAGCCATGGCCGGTGACAACATGGCCTACATGCTGGGCCGCAAGATCGGCCTGACCCGCTGGAAATGGATGCGCCGGCCCAAGGTCCAGAAGATGTTCGCATGGGCCCAGTACGAGCTGGACAAGCGCGGAGCCGTCCTGATCTTCACGGCACGCTATATTCCGTGGGGACGTGTGGCAGTCAACTACGTGGCAGGGCAGACCGGATTCCGGCACCGGACCTTCTTCTTCCTTGATGCCTTTGCCTGCATCACCTGGGTTGGCTACTCGATCGGCATCGGACTCCTCGCCGGCCAGTGGGTCCACCACAACCCGCTGCTTGGCGTCGGTATTGCCGTGGCCTTCGCCGTGGTCCTTGGCATCGTCGTGGACCATGTGCTGCGCTGGTGGCACAAGTACCTCGAAAAGAAGGACCATGCCAAGGAAGCTGCCGCCCACGGGACCGCTCCCACGGCAGACGCAAGCGCCAAGGCGATTGCCGGCGTCGACCGTTCCAAGCCCGCTGGCTAAGGACCTGCCGTCCCCCTACAGTTGGGTACGTGACTGAGCCAATTCTTGACGCTGCCCCTGCCCTCGATTTCGATCTGAAGAGCCTGCCGAAGGTTTCCCTCCACGACCACCTGGACGGAGGACTGCGGCCCGCCACCATCATCGAACTGGCGGAAGCCGTAGGGCACACGCTGCCGTCCACGGATCCTGTTGCTTTGGGTGAGTGGTTCCGCGAATCCGCAGACTCCGGTTCCCTGGTCCGCTACCTCGAGACCTTCGACCACACCATTGCCGTGATGCAGACCAGGGAAGGCCTCTTCCGGGTGGCCCAGGAGTTCGTCGAGGACCTGGCCGAAGACGGAGTGGTCTATGGCGAAGTCCGCTGGGCCCCCGAGCAGCACCTGCAGAAGGGCCTCAGCCTTGATGAGGTTGTGGAAGCCGTCCAGGCCGGGCTTGAAGCCGGCATGGCCGCCGCTGACGAGCGCGGACAGCAGATCCAGGTGGGTCAGCTCATCACCGCCATGCGCCATGCAGACCGAGGCCAGGAAATCGCCGAGCTGGCCGTCCGCCACCGCACCAAGGGTGCCGTTGGCTTCGACATTGCCGGTGCCGAGGATGGTTTCCTGCCTTCCCGCTTCAAGGAAGCCTTCACCTACCTGGCCGCCAACAACTTCCCGGCAACAGTCCACGCGGGCGAGGCCGCCGGACTGGACAGCATCCAGTCCGCGCTGGTTGACGGCCGCGCCCTGCGCTTGGGACACGGCGTCCGGATCGCCGAGGACATCACGGTCGAGTTCGAGGAAGACACGGACGACGACGGCGAAGGAACCGTTGGGTTGGTGACCCTCGGCAACGTGGCCGGCTGGGTTCGCGACCGCGGCATCGCCTTGGAAATCTGCCCGTCCTCCAACCTGCAGACCGGTGCCATCGCCAACTTCGGCGAGGGCATCGAGAGCCACCCGCTGGACATGCTGTTCCAGCTGGGCTTCAACGTCACCATCAACACGGACAACCGCCTCATGGGCGGCGTCACCCTCACGGACGAGTTCGAGCTCCTGGTGGAGACCTTCGACTACGACCTCGATGATCTGCTCGAGCTGACGCTCAACGCCGCCGAGGCAGCGTTCCTGCCGCTGGACGAGCGCGAAGCCTTGGTGGAGTACATCAACGACGCCTATGCCAACCTCGGCTGACAAATCCAGCCTCGACACGCTGATCGGAACAATCGCCGCTCTTCGGGAACACTGCCCGTGGATGGGCGCGCTCACCCACGAATCGCTGGTGGAGTACTTGATCGAGGAAGCCTACGAAGTGGTGGACTCCATCGAGTCGGGAGCTGTTGACGAGGAGCTTCGCGGCGAGCTGGGCGATGTGCTGCTTCAAGTGGTGCTGCACGCCCGGCTCGCCGAGGAGCGCGGCAGCTTTGACTTCGCGGCGGTTGCACGGGACATCAACGCAAAAATGATCCGGCGGAACCGGCACGTCTTCAAGGCCGACGGCACGCTCCAGGACACCTTCCCCGCAACGGTGGAGGAAATCATCCTGAAGTGGGATGCAGCCAAACGGGCGGAGAAGCCGGAGCGCACCGATCCTTTCGAGGGCATCCCGCCGCACCTTCCAGCTTTGGCAGCGGCACAGAAGTCCTTGGACAGGGCCGCCCGCGCGGGTTTTGCCGTCAAAGCGCAAGGTGCCCAGGCCGACGTCGTGGTTCCTGCCATTCCAGCCTCGGAAGAGGCACTCGGTGAGCTGCTGCTGGCGATCGTCGCCGGTGCCCGGGGCCAAGGACTCGACGCCGAGCGGGCCCTTCGTGGGGCAGTACGAACGTTCCAGGAAGGTCAAGGCCGGCCTTCATGACGTGAGCGGTTGGAAGCCGTTCCGTAACCTAAGCCACTCTCGACTACGCTAGTAGCGACGAGGACGTCGAGAATTCCCCTCTAGATTCCTGTAAATCGCTTCACCATAAGGAGCACATCCATGGCGCTTATCGATGCCATCCACGCACGCGAGATCCTTGATTCCCGCGGTAACCCGACTGTAGAAGTTGAGGTCCTGCTCTCTGACGGCCAGATCGGCCGTGCAGCAGTTCCTTCCGGTGCCTCAACCGGTGAGCACGAGGCCGTTGAGCTCCGCGACGGCGACAAGGGCCGTTACCTCGGCAAGGGTGTCCAGAAGGCCGTAGACGCCGTCATCGACGAAATCTCCCCGGCCCTGATCGGCTTCGACGCCACGGACCAGCGCAGCATCGACCAGGCGATGATCGACCTCGACGGTACCCCGAACAAGGGCAAGCTGGGCGCCAACGCCATCCTCGGTGTTTCCCTTGCCGTGGCCAACGCCGCTGCCGCTTCGGCCGACCTGCCGCTCTACAAGTACCTCGGCGGCCCGAACGCCCACGTCCTTCCGGTTCCGCTCATGAACATCCTCAACGGTGGTTCGCACGCAGACTCCGACGTCGACATCCAGGAATTCATGATCGCCCCGATCGGTGCAGAGACCTTCTCCGAGGGCCTGCGCTGGGGTGTCGAGGTTTACCACAACCTCAAGGCTGTCCTTCAGGAGAAGGGCCTCTCCACCGGCCTGGGCGACGAAGGTGGCTTCGCTCCCAACCTGCCGTCCAACCGCGCTGCACTGGATCTGATCCAGGAAGCCATCAAGAACGCCGGCTACACCCCGGGCACGGACATCGCCCTGGCCCTGGACGTTGCTTCCTCCGAGTTCTACAAGGACGGCGCTTACCAGTTCGAGGGCAAGGCCCTCAGCGCTTCCGAGATGAGCGCCTACTACGCCGGACTCGTTGCCGACTACCCGCTGGTTTCCATCGAGGACCCGCTGGACGAGAACGACTGGGAAGGCTGGAAGACCCTCACCGACACGATCGGCGACAAGGTCCAGTTGGTTGGCGACGACCTCTTCGTCACCAACCCGGTCCGCCTGCAGCAGGGCATCGACGCTGCCACGGCCAACTCGCTCCTGGTCAAGGTGAACCAGATCGGTTCCCTGACCGAGACCCTGGACGCTGTTTCCCTGGCCCAGCGCTCGGGTTACACCACCATCACCTCGCACCGCTCCGGCGAGACCGAGGACACCACCATCGCCGACATCGCCGTTGCCACCAACGCCGGCCAGATCAAGACCGGTGCCCCGGCCCGCTCCGAGCGCGTTGCCAAGTACAACCAGCTCCTGCGCATCGAAGAGGAACTCGACGACGCCGCACGCTACGCCGGCCGCAGCGCTTTCCCGCGTTTCAAGGGCTAGCCTTCAGCGAAAACAGCTGACCGGTGGCTATGGTGGAAAGACCATAGCCACCGGTTCTGTTTAACGCTTGCCTGCTGAACCGCGGGCGCACCAGGACTTCGGTCACGTACCCAGGCGCAGGGCAAGCGCAGCAACCCGCCAGGCAAGCACCGGGCATTACAGGAGTGTCATGGCCACCCGTCGTCCCAAGGTACCCAAGGCTGATGCCCTCGGCAGGCCGTCCGGTCAGGCCACTTCAGGCAAATGGCCGGGGAAGACCCCGGCTGCCCCGGAGCCCACGCGCCAGGGTTCTGCGGGCCAGGCTGGCGGAGATCTCATCGAGGCCGAGTTCGGCGCTCCCCGCGCAAGCGCCGCAGGTGGTTCGAACGCCAAGCCCGCTCCCCGCGTTGAAGCCCACGGCAAGGCTGCCGGCCCCCGCAGGCCCGGTGCGCCCAGGACGCCCGTCCGTCCACGGGTTTCGACTGCCGGAAAACCGACGTCCACCGGCGCGGCAGCGGCCGCGACAAAAGCCCCGGCCACCGGATCCGGCGCCAAGGACAAGGCATCTCAAGGGACGCCGGCGAGCGATCCCGTACCGGCCAAGGCGTTCTCCGGCCGCGTTTTGGCGCTGGCCGTCGTGATGATTGCCATCACCATCATGCTGGCCCCGACGGTGAAGATTTTCCTGGAGAAGCGCTCCGAAATCTCGGCGCTGGAAGCCGAAATCGCCAGCAAGGAAGCCGAGCAGGCGGACCTCAACAAGCAGCTCTCCCGGTGGCAGGACCCCAACTATGTGAAGCAGCAGGCCCGCGACCGCATTAACATGGTTATGCCGGGTGAAACGGGTTACTGGGTATTTGGCGGGGATGAAGCCGCTGGAACCCCTGGGGGCCGCACCGGCTCCGGATCATCTGCGAACCCGGCAAACCTGCCTTGGGTGGATGCACTTTGGGAGTCCATCAGACGATCGGCAACAGACTAGACGCGGTGCCCGCCGCCGTCGTGCCCTGACGGGAGGCGACCAAAAGGGCAGGAAGGTTGGCAGCGCAAGTGGAAGAGAACACGGCAGCAATGCCGCAGGAATCCCGCCAGCCATCAGCACATGACCTCGATGTGCTGAGCCGTCAGCTTGGCCGGCCCGTCCGTGACGTGGTGGAGATCCCCGCGCGTTGCGTGTGCGGCAACCCGCTGGTTGCGGCAACGGCACCGAGGCTCAGCAACGGAACACCGTTTCCCACCACGTTCTACCTCACGCATCCCGTGATCACCTCGGCTGTTTCCCGGCTGGAGGCCGGTGGCCTGATGAACCGGATGAACGATCGCCTGGTCGAGGACCAGGAGTTGGCCACCGCTTACCACGGTGCCCACGATGCTTACCTGCAGGCGCGCAACGGGATTGCCGAACGTTCCGGAACCGGAGCCGTTCCGGAAATCG
Source organism: Paenarthrobacter sp. NPDC090520 (assembly GCF_044769205.1). Taxonomy (NCBI): domain Bacteria; kingdom Bacillati; phylum Actinomycetota; class Actinomycetes; order Micrococcales; family Micrococcaceae; genus Paenarthrobacter; species Paenarthrobacter sp. NPDC090520. The sequence goes on along the minus strand of NZ_JBIVXM010000028.1, from coordinate 21,898 downwards.
CCGGCGTCTCTGCCGGCGGCATGCCCACCCGGGTCAAGTGCCTGCACGTGCTCGTGGGGCACTCGTTGGCCGCCGGTCCCGGGGTGAACCCCCTGGGCGACGAGGCGCTGGAGGCCATCTCCGAGTGGTGGACCAAGGACCGCTGCTATTGCGACGGCGCCTGGGACACCGCGGGGGAGACCCCGTCGAGGGACCTCAGCCGCCACGGCCCGCAGGGCCTGCCGGACATCGTGGGCAGGCCTGCCCCGGTCCGGAAATCGAAGACCTCCCTTTCCACCCCGGAATCGACGGAAGAGCGTACATGAGCCGCGTTGCCGCCATTGACTGCGGAACCAATTCCATCCGCCTGCTGATCGCCGATGTGTCGCCTGACAGTGCGGCAGGTCCATTGACCGACGTCGTCCGGGAAATGCGCGTGGTGCGCCTGGGGCAGGGTGTGGACGCTACCGGCGAACTCGCACCGGAGGCCCTGGACCGCACGTTCGCCGCGGCCAAGGACTACGCTGCCCTCATCGGTGACCACGGAGCCGGATCTGTCCGGTTCGTTGCCACGTCCGCTACCCGCGACGCCCGCAACCGCCAGGTGTTCGTGGATGGCATCCGGGACCTGCTGGGGGTTGCCCCCGAAGTCATCTCGGGTGACGAGGAAGCTTCACTGTCATTTGCCGGAGCCAGCAGTGTCCTGCCCATCAAGGGCGACGACGCTGTCCTGGTGGTTGACCTGGGCGGCGGCAGTACCGAATTCGTCCTGGGCGACGCGAACGGAGTGATAGCCGCCCGTTCGGTGGATATCGGGTGCGTCCGGCTGACCGAGCGGCACCTCACGAGCGACCCGCCGACGGCGGCCCAGATCGCCGCTGCGGAGGCCGACGTCGACGCTGCCCTGGATCTCGCGGCACAAACGGTACCGCTTGGCCGCGCCACAGCCGTGGTTGGCGTGGCGGGTTCCATCACCACCATCACCGCGCACGCCCTTGGGCTGGCCGAATACCAGCCCAACAAGATCCATGGCGCGTACCTGGACATTGAGACCATCAGCGATGCCGCCACCAACCTGCTGGAAATGAGCAGGTCCGAGCGGGCTGCCCTGCCCTACATGCACCCCGGCCGGGTGGACGTCATCGGTGCAGGTGCGTTGGTGTGGCGCAGGATTCTGTGGCGCCTGGGCCAGGCCAGCGACGGCCGCATCCAGGGGGCAACCTCCAGCGAGCACGACATCCTTGACGGCATCGCGCTCAGTATCCGGGGAGTTGCATGACCATGCGGCACAGGCGGCTCCTTTCGGCCTCGTTGGCTGCCTTCCTGGCCGGAGGATCCCTGGTGGGGGGATTGGCCTCCGCTCCTTCGGCCATGGCGGATTCCTGGCGTGACAAGGAGCAGTGGCTCAAGGACTCAGGCATCACGAATGCCTGGCAGGTCTCCAAGGGCGCCGGTGTCAAGGTTGCCGTCATCGACAGCGGCGTCGACGGCAACCACCCGGACCTCAAGGGCGTGGTGACGGGCGGGGCCGATGCTTCCGGAGCCGGAGCCGCCAACGGCCAGAAGAGCATCGGGGCAAAGCCGGAGCACGGAACCCTGGTGGCCACCATGCTGGCCGGACGCGGCCACACGACGCCGACTGCCTCGCCCACCGCTTCTCCGCCTGCGACCCCTACGGTTCCACCTGCAGGGGGACCGGATGGCATGGTGGGCGTAGCCCCCGAGGCTGACATCCTGTCCGTTTCCACGTGGCTTGGCTCGCCCAACCCGGGCGGCAAGACGGACCAGGAACAAATTCCCGTGGCCGTTCGCTGGGCAGTGGACAACGGCGCCAAGGTAATCAACATTTCCTTGGGCAGCACGTCTCCGGATTGGCCGCAAAGCTGGGATGCCGCGTTCCTGTACGCCGAGCAGAAGGACGTGGTGATCGTCGCAGCCGCGGGCAACCGCGTGGGCGGCAACGTCCAGGTGGGTGCACCGGCCACCATTCCCGGTGTCCTCACCGTGGCCGGCCTCGACAGTGACGGAAAGGCCAGTGTCGACTCCTCGTCGCAGGGCATCAGCATTGGCGTTGCGGCTCCCGCCGAAGACCTCGTAGGTGGCGTTCCGGGTGGCGAGTACGCCGAATGGGCCGGCACCTCGGGCGCTGCCCCGATCGTGTCCGGCGTGGCCGCATTGATCCGCTCCAAGTGGCCTGACATGAGCGCCAAGCAGGTGATCAACAGGATCGTCAGCACGGCCAAGGATGCCGGCGCCCCAGGCAAGGACCCCATTTACGGTTACGGAATCCTGGACGCCGAGGCTGCGTTGAAGGGTGACGTGCCCACCACCTCCGTGAACCCCCTGGGGTCCATCGCGGACTGGATCCGCGTGCACCGCCGTGGCGACTTCAGCACACCTTCGCAGGCACCGGTGGCCAGCCCCACAAGTGCGGCTCCAACGTTGGCCGATCCTACCGTTCCCACGGCGAAGACGCCGGCGGGCGTCGACGACGCCCTGCCTGCCGCCGTCGTGCTTGGTTTCGGTGGCCTTTTCGCCGCCATTGTTACGGGCGCAGCGCTGCAGCTGCGGCGTGCTTACAGGAACCCGCCGGCGGTGCCGGAAGAGGCCGAAACCGGGGCCGTGGAAGTGGTGGATCCACCCGCGAAGAAGTAGCTAGTGAAGATTTTCACAAAGTGCTGTACTCTGGATTCATGGCAACCACCCCAGAGCTCATTGACCGTCCGCGCGTTCTTGTCGTCGGCGGCGGCTACGTCGGCCTGTACGTAGCCCTCAAACTGCAGAAGAAGATCGCGAACGCAGGTGGCATCGTCACCGTCGTGGATCCACTGCCCTACATGACTTACCAGCCGTTCCTCCCCGAGGTGGCCGGTGGCAACATCGAGGCCCGCCACGCCGTGGTCTCCCACCGCCAGCACCTGAAGCAGACCGAGCTCATCCAGGGCCGCGTCACCGGCATCGACCACGCCAACCGCACTGCGGTGGTTGCCCCCTCCGACGGCGGCGAGCCGTTCGAGATCCCGTACTTCGACGTCGTGATCGCCGCAGGCGCCATCACCCGCACGTTCCCCATCAAGGGCCTCGCGGACAAGGGCATCGGCCTGAAGACCATCGAGGAAGCCGTTGCACTGCGCAACAAGGTCCTGGAGCGCATCGAAGCAGCGTCCACCATGACCGATCCTGCAGAGCGCGCCAAGGCCCTCACCTTCGTGGTTGTCGGTGGCGGATTTGCCGGCATCGAGTGCCTCACCGAAATGGAAGACCTCGCCCGCGCTGCCGTCAGCAACAACCCGCGCGTCCGCCAGGAAGAAGTCCGCTTCATCCTGGTCGAGGCCATGGGCCGCATCATGCCCGAGGTCACGGCACCCCAGGCCGAGTGGGTTGTTGAGCACCTCCGCAGCCGCGGCATCGAGGTCCTGCTCAACACCTCCCTGGACAGCGCCGAGGGCAACCTCAAGCTCATCAACCTGCCGGACAAGACCTCCGCAGGCGAAGTTGAAGCTGACACCCTGGTCTGGGCTGCCGGTGTGCAGGCCAACCCGATGATCCGCTCCACCGACTTCCCGCTGGAACCGCGTGGCCGCGTCCGCGTTCTCCCGGACCTGCGCATCGCGGGCGACGAAGGCATCATCGAGAATGCCTGGGCTGCCGGTGACATCGCCGCTGTTCCGGACCTCACGGGCAAGGGCCTGCCGGACGGCACCTGCGTGCCGAACGCACAGCACGCGCTTCGCCAGGCCAAGAAGCTCGCCAAGAACCTCTGGGCTTCCCGCTGGGACAAGCCGCTCCACGACTACAAGCACAAGAACCTTGGTGCTGTAGCCGGCTTCGGCGAGTGGAAGGGCGTTGCCAACATCAACCTCCTGGGCCGCATCGGCCTCAAGGGCGGTCTCGCCTGGCTGGCACACCGTGGCTACCACGGCATGGCCATGCCCACGGTTGAGCGCAAGTTCCGCGTGATCTTCGGTTGGATCCTGTCCTTCTTCGCAGGCCGCGACACCACCCAGCTGATCGACCTGGACAACCCGCGTGGTGCTTTCGTGGCCGCAGCGACCCCGGCTCCCAAGCCTGCCGCTGCTCCCGCACCGGCCCCGGCTGCTGAAAAGCCCGCCGAGGAAAAGACCCCGGTCACGGCTGACGCCAAGTAGTACCTCGCCCGACGGCGGCTGCTCCCCCAGGGGAGTGGCCGCCGTCGCGCATTTAACCGGGACGCCGCCCCTAGACTGTTTCCATGGCTGGCGAAACCGACCTCCAAACACTTCTTGGTTGCATGCACCCCGTGATGCGGGACGGAGACTATGTCTACGCTCTTTGGCCGCACGGAAGACCCCTGGAGGGTGACGTGGAGGCCGCCGTCCGCGAGGCCGAGGGCCTGACGGTGGTCCTTCGCCGCGCTGAGGCTGAGAGGTTGGGGCTCAGCTACGATTTCGTGGCGGCCTGGATTACCCTCCAGATCCATTCGGCGCTTGAAGCCGTGGGCTTGACGGCCGCGGTCAGCGCTGCCCTGACGCATGCGGGGATCAGCTGCAATGTCCTGGCCGGTTTCCACCATGACCACTTGCTGGTTCCTGCCACCGATGCGGGCAGGGCCATGGAGGTCCTTCACTTGCTTGGCCGCGGCATTGTGCTGAGGAGTGAGCAGCCCGAGGACCGGCCGGCCATCCTGGCGCTGACCGCGCAGGCGTTCTCGGTCTCGCCGGTGACGGGCGAGCCGGTTGAAGGGGTGCCGGTGGAGGTCGGCCTGCTCCGTGAATTGTTCGACTGCGAAGAGTACGTTCCTGATCTCAGCATCGTGGCGGAGATCGGCGGTGACATTGTGGGGCATGTGATCAGTACCCGAGGCTCGGTGGGCGGCCTGGTGCTGGTAGGCCTCGGCCCGATCGGGGTAGCTCCAACCCTGCAGCGCCGGGGGATAGGCTCGGCCCTCATGCGCGAAACCGCGGTTCGCGCGGCTGCCGCCGGGATCCCGGGGATCGCGCTCCTGGGCAGTCCGGCCTACTATCCGCGGTTCGGCTATGTACCGGCGGCCTCGTTGGGCGTCGAACCGCCGGTTGCCGCCTGGGGAGACCATTTCCAGCTTCTTCGGCTGCCGGGATGGCCCGACGGCGTCACGGGCACCTTCCGCTATGCGGCGCCGTTCGATCGTCTCTAGCTGGGATACCATGGTCCGGGCGCCCCAGTAGCCCAATTGGCAGAGGCATCAGACTTAAAATCTGCGTGTTGTGGGTTCGAGTCCCACCTGGGGCACTGCAAGGAAGGGGAGGAGTATCCTCCCCTTCCTTTTTTCGTGTGCCTCTCAGAGAATTTTCCCAGTCGGCTCGTAGATTCCCCACAGGCAACGAGTGTTATAGGGATGTGACCTGAATCACTTATCTTCACGGATCAATTGCACTAGTTTGAGCAGTAATCAGGAATACCTGAGCAATCGCATCAAAGGCAGTTCGCACCTTTCGATCGAGGAGATTACGCATGTTTGATCTTTCCCAAGCGGCGCCCAGGGCCGCCAAGCTAACCGCGCTTGGCATTGGGGTCGCTCTTCTCGCCACGGCCTGTGGCGGGTCTTCCACGCCGAGCCAGACCGGCTCCGGTTCCAGTTCCGCAGCCTCGGCAGGGATATCCTGCCCGGCTCCCAGTGCAGGTGCAGGGGCCGGCAACAGCCAGGCCGCTACCAACACGGGACCCGTGCCTCCTTCGACCACCACCACGTCCACGCCACTGAAGCTTGGTTCGCTCCTGCCGACAACGGGGTCGCTGGCGTTCCTCGGCCCACCTGAAATTGCCGGCGTCAACCTTGGCATCAAGGAAGTCAATGACGCCGGTGGTGTCCTGGGTGCTCCCGTTTCCGTGATCCACCGCGACTCCGGTGACACCAAGACGGACATCGCAACGCAGTCCACCACGGCCTTGCTCGGCCAGGGTGTCAGCGCCATCATCGGTGCGGCTTCGTCCGGCGTTTCCAAGACGGTCATCAACCAGATCACGGGTGCCGGGGTTATCCAGTTCTCGCCTGCGAACACGTCGCCCGACTTCACCACCTGGGACGACAAGGGCCTGTATTGGCGTACTGCACCCTCGGACGTCCTCCAGGGCAAGGTGCTCGGCAACTACATGGCCACGTGTGGCGCCCAGACCGTTGGCATGATCGTGCTTAACGACGCTTACGGCACCGGCCTGCAGAAGAACGTGAAGGAAGCCTTCGAGGCAGCAGGCGGCAAGGTTGTTGCCGAGGAACTCTTCAACGAAGGTGACTCGCAGTTCAGCAGCCAGGTGGACAAAGTTCTTGCCGCCAAGCCGGACGCCATCGCACTGATCACGTTCGACCAGGCCAAGAGCATCGTCCCGCTGATCACCGGCAAGGGCATCAAGCCGACGCAGCTTTTCATGGTTGACGGCAACACTTCTGATTACAGCAAGGACTTCCAGCCCGGCACCCTGAAGGGCGCACAGGGAACCATTCCCGGTACGTTCGCCAAGGATGCCTTCAAGCAGAAGCTCCTGGCCATCGATCCCGCCCTGAAGGATTACAGCTACGCAGGTGAGTCCTACGACGCCGTGAACCTGATCGCCCTGGCAGCTGAGGCCGCCAAGAGCACCAAGGGCAAGGACATCGCGGCCAAGCTGAAGGAAGTCTCCGAAGGCGGCGAGAAGTGCACCAGCTTCGCGGCCTGTGTGACGCTCCTCCGCGAAGGCAAGGACATCGACTACGACGGCCAGTCCGGCCCCGTAACGTTCTCCGACGCCGGTGACCCCACCGAGGCGTACATCGGTATCTACGAGTACCAGGATGACAACACCTACAAGCCGGTTCGAGAAGAGTTCGGCAAGCTGTAAGCCACACTCCTTCCCCCGACCCGAACAGGTCCCCTTCCAACAGGAAGGGGACCTGTTCTGCGTCCGGATCTCCCGAAGCCCGTGTTGCGGGGCCTGCTCTGCAGGCTGTGGGCGGAGTTTGGGGCGCCGAGCGGGCCCCGCAACGCGGCTCGTGTGCGGCCACGACCCACATTGCCGGCACCGCCAGCCCTTGGGCATCCCTATCTCGGCGTGTCGCGTCTCAACGTCCGCAAAGCAGGTCGTGACGGTACACGAGCCCGCCGGGTGGCATGCTGGTGGGGTGACTGATGGGATCAGCGAAAGACAACACGGCCTGCTTGTCTCGTGGCTGGGTGGCTTCACTGTGGTCACAGACCATTCGTGGCCCTTGCAGGACACCACGGTGCTCCGTGTGGAAACCCCGGATGGCTGCCAATATATCGTCAAGGCCAGTCAGACAAGCCACCATATCCGCCGTGAAATCGCCGCCTATTCACGGGGAATGCCGGCCCTCGAAGGACTTGTTCCCACGTTGGCCCACGCGGCTCCCGAGGCTGGCCTTCTGGTTACGAGATACCTCCCTGGTGCACTGGTTGCCGGCAGCATTGCGGAAGTCACCTCCGATACATATCGCCAGGCGGGAGAACTCTTGGCGCGACTCCATCGCCCCGCAGGTACGTCGGCAAGCTACATGCGGTCGCTGCGCGACAGGACCAATTCTGTGCTGGAAAAGGCCGGGAGACTGCTTCCCGAAGACACGGTGCGGCGCCTGTCCGAGGTGGTGGCCGCCGTCGAAGTTTCGCCTGTGGAGCTGGTGTCAACCCACGGTGACTACCAGCCGCGGAACTGGTTGCATGACTGCGGGCGGGTGAAAGTCATCGACTTTGGCCGCGCGGACCTTCGCCCATGGGTCCATGACCTGGTTCGGCTGAGTCATCAACAGTTCCTGACGCACCCCGAACTCGCGCCGGCCTTCCACGAAGGGTACGGAAGGGTTGTTGAAACGGATCTCGATCGACGGTTGTGGACACTCGAAAACGTGGACCAAGCCATTGGAACAGTCGTTTGGGCCCACCGCGTGGGAGACGGATCGTTTGAGCAGCAGGGGATCGCCATGGTCGAAAGGTTGCTGGTCCGAAACCACGTCCTGGATTAACGAGGGCACGGCCCCATCCACGCGGAAAGGGCCTCTTTCTTTGGTGTTGTGAGGCCTGCTCTGCGGGCTGCGGGCGGAGTTTGGGGCGCACGGCGGGCTCCGCAGTGCGGCTCGTGTGCGGCCACGACCCACTTTGAAGGTGCAGCCCTCCATTGGGCATCCCTATCTCGGCGTGTCGCGTCTCAACGTCCGCAAAGTAGGTCGTGACGGCACACGAGCCCGCCGGGTGTGCCCCGCCACCAAGAGCGAGAGGTTCGACGACGGCGCCTGCGTGAGTGCCGACGTCGTGCGTCTGCGTTTATGGGAGATGAGCGGGCGGCCACGACCCACTTTGGGCCTCGCCCAGGCGGACACGTCGGTGTTCCGGAGCCCGAAGGGACTGTGCGTCCGCAAAGTAGGTCGTGACGGTCCGCACCCCCGAGGCAGATGCTCGTTGTGGGGCCTGCCCTGCGTTCTATTCGAGGAGTATGGTCGCAGAGCGGGCGCCGCCAGGGGCAAAGAGCAGGCCCCGGGTCAGTTGCCTGAACCGGGGCCCACGTGGTGTTGGCGAGCTCCTAGACCTCGTCGGCCAGGGTGCCCAGGTAGAGCTGGATGACCTTGGGATCCTTCATGAGTTCGCGGCCCGTGCCGGTGTAGGCGTCGCGGCCTTGGTCCAACACGTATCCGCGGTCGCAGATCTGCAGGCAGCGCCGGGCGTTCTGTTCAACCATGATCACCGAAACACCGGCGCGGTTGATCTCGTGGACACGGAGGAATGTTTCGTCCTGCTTGACGGGGGAGAGGCCTGCAGACGGTTCATCGAGAAGCAGCACCGCGGGATCCATCATGAGCGCCCGTCCCATGGCAACCATTTGGCGTTCGCCGCCGGACAGGGAGCCCGCCCGCTGTGCACGCCGCTTGCCGAGCTCAGGGAAGAGTCCTGTGACAAAGTCGAAGCGCTCGGCGAAGACCTTGGGCCGCTGGAACAGGCCCATCTGGAGGTTTTCCTCGATGGTCAGCGTGGCAAAGACGTTGTTGGTCTGGGGGACGAAGCCAACGCCCTGGGTGACAAGCTTGTTGGCCTTCAGCCCCGTGAGGTCCTGGCCACGCACCACCACGGCGCCGGAGTGGACCTTCACCAAACCGAACATGGCCTTCAGGAGCGTGGACTTGCCGGCGCCGTTGGGGCCAATGATGCCGATCAGCTCACCCTTGCGGGCCTCGATGCTGCAGCCGTTGAGGATGTTGACGCCCGGCAGGTACCCGGCCACGAGGTCGGTGACTTTGACGACGGCGTCTTCCGTGGGATTGCCTGCGGGGGCGGGGATTGCGCTGGTGGCGCTCATTTCTCGTCCTCCTTGGTTTCGGTCACGCCGGTTGCGGTTGTTTCGGTGGACAGCATGCCGGCGTCTTCGGTGCCGACCACTGACTCCTCGTCGGCGACGAGTTCGGCTTCCAGCTCCCGGATGCCCTGGGCGTCGCCCAGGTCCACGTCGTGGTGGGCGCCCAGATAGGCGTCGATCACGGCGGGGTTCTTCATGACTTCGCCCGGAGGACCCTCGGCTACAACCTTTCCTTCGGCCATGACCACCACCCAATCGGCAATGTGCCGGACCATGTTCATGTCGTGCTCGACGAAGAGGACGGTCATCCCTTCGGCCTTGAGGTTCTTGATGTGGTCCAGCAGGGACTGGGTCAGGGCCGGGTTGACGCCGGCCATGGGCTCGTCGAGCATCACCAGCTTGGGGCGGACCATGAGGGAGCGTGCCATTTCCAGCAGCTTCCGCTGACCACCGGACAGAGAAGCCGCGTAGTCGTCCTTCTTGGCATCGAGCTTGAACTTCTCCAGCAGGACGTTGGCCTGGGCGGTGATCTCCTTTTCCCTGCCACCCCAGATCCCCTTGAAGAGGGCCTTGGACAGGCGCTCGCCGGGCTGGTCGGAGGCACCGAGGCGCATGTTCTCCATGACGGTCAGCTTGCCCATCACCTTGGTGAGCTGGAAGGTACGGACCATGCCCATGCGGGCCACTTTGTAGGAGGAGACCCCGGCGAGGCTGTTGCCTTCGAACTGCCACTTGCCGGAGTTCGGAGTGTCGAATCCCGTGAGCAGGTTGAAGAGTGTGGTTTTGCCGGCGCCGTTGGGCCCGATCAAAGCGGTGATCTTGTGGCGGGGGATTTCGAGGTACTCGACGTCCACGGCGTTGATGCCGCCAAACGAGCGCGTCACGTTCTCTGCCACCACGATGGGATCGCGCTTCTTGCAGCCGGGGGTATTCTCCCCGACGGCGATGGGCCGCGAGTCTGTCATGTAATCGATGTTTTCGGTCGGCTGACCGTTGCTTTCACTCATGCGAATGCAAGCTCCTTCTTATTGCCGAAGACGCCTTGCGGGCGGAAGATCATCAGGAGCATCAGGGCCACGCCCACCAGGATGTAGCGCAGCTGGCCGGCTTGGACCGTGGTAAGCCAGGTGACTGCTCCGGATTCGATGAGCCCGTACAGCAGGCTCTGGGTCAGGGACAGCACCACCCAGAAGATCATGGCACCGATGACGGGTCCCAAAACGGTGGCCATGCCGCCCAGGAGGAGGCAGGTCCAGAGGAAGAACGTCAGCTCGGTGCCATAGTTGGACGGTTGGACTGCGCCGCGGGGGAGCGTGAAGATCATGCCGGCGAGGGCGCCGAGTACACCGCCGATCACCAGGGCCTGCATCTTGTAGGAATAGACGTTCTTGCCGAGGGAACGCACCGCGTTCTCGTCTTCGCGGATACCCTTCAGGACGCGTCCCCACGGGCTGCGCATGAGCAGCCACACCAGGAGGCAGCAGACGATGACCAGTCCCCACCCAACCACGCGGATGAAGAAGTCCCTGTTGTTCATGCCCATGTAGGACCCCTCGGGGAAGGGGTTCATGGAGTAGAAGCCACCTTCGAAGGCGGCGAGTCCGTTGGCCGAACCCGTAACGCTCGTCAGTTGGTTGGTGGTCACGACATACCGCACGATTTCAGCCGCGGCGATGGTGACGATGGCCAGGTAGTCCGCTCGAAGCCGAAGGGTGGGAATGCCGAGGATGAAGGCGAAGATTACCGAACACAAGACGGCGATGAGCAGGCCGATGAAGAACGGCGTTTTGAAGGTCAGCGTCGAGATCGCGAAGCCGTAGGCTCCCACAGCCATGAAGCCGGCCTGGCCGAAGTTCAGCAGGCCGGAGTAGCCGAAGTGGACGGCGAGGCCCAAAGCGGCAAGGGCGTAGGCCGCCGTCGTTGGACTGAACAACTCACCGGCGGCGCTGGAGAAGATAAATCCGAAATCCATGGCCCGCTCCTAACCCACACGCTCACGCCGGCCGAGGATGCCCTGCGGTCGGAACAGAAGGACAACAATCATGATGAACAAAGCACCGACGTACTTCAGGTCGGCCGGCAGCCCGAACACGGTGGTCAGTTCCACAAAAATGCCAACGACGATCGAACCGATCAGCGCACCGAAGACGGTCCCCAGGCCACCCAGCGTCACGCCGGCGAAGATGAGGAGCAGGATCTGGGAACCCATATCGAACGTGACTCCGGGACGGTAGTAGGCCCACAGGATGCCACCAAGGGAGGCAAGCACGCCGCCGACGATCCAGACGATGCGGATCACCGAGTCCACGTCGATGCCCGAGGCTGCCGCGAGGGCTGGGTTGTCCGCCACTGCACGGGTGGCTTTGCCCAGGCGCGTTTTGAGCAAAACGATGCCGATCAGGGCGATGACGACGGCACTGATCACCAGGGACCACAAGTTGTTGGGCGAGATGGAAATGGGGCCGAGTTGGATTTCTGCGCTCTGCGCGCCTGGCAGTTGCTGGGTGGCTCCACCGAAGTAGAACTGGATCACATAGCGGATGGCCAGGGCCAAGCCGATGCTGACGATCATCATGGGAACCAGGCCGGTGCCGCGGCGGCGCAGCGGACGCCAAAGGCCGGCATCCTGGGCGTAGCCGAAGAGGCCGCCGCCCACCAGGGCCAGCAGTATCGCGAGCCAGAACGGGAACCCGAATCCATTGAAGAGGAACACCAGGACGGCGCCGAGCGTGACCATCTCGCCATGGGCAAAGTTGGTCAGGCCCGTGGTTCCGAAAATGAGCGACAAACCAACGGACGCCAAGGCCAGCAGGAGGCCGAAGCTGAGGCCTGCAACCAGGCGGTTGAGGAGATTTTGGCCGAAGTCCTGTTGCTGGACCACGATGCCTTTGCCGAAGGCGAAGATCACGGACAGGTTGGACGTTTGGCTGAACGTGACATTGCGGGGATTTTCCTGGCCGTCGGCCAGTTTGATGCCGTCCGGCAGGGTGGAGGTATCGAGTTCGATCTTGTAGGTGCCTTGGACCGGGACTCCGATGTTCCATGCACCATTGGTGCCGGAGGTCGCCTCGCCTTCGAATCCGTTTCCTGAGGCTTTGATCTTGACGCCGGCTATGGGCGCCCGGGCGTCGTCGCGGAGGAATCCGCTGATGCTGTTCTGGAAATTGGTGGCTGATGGCGAAGGCGAGGGGGTGGTTGCCTCCGCCGCGGGAGCGGCGATCAACAGAGTGGCGATGAGGGCCGCGAAGAACGCCCCCATTGCTCTCCGTAGTCCCTTGGACCGTCTGATGGACGGGTCGCGCAGTGTGCTTCTCAAAATGGAAACCTCCACAGTGGGGGTGGTCCCGGCTGCGCCATTGCAACCGGTGCGAACGGACACGGGGCTTGGCACATTTCCTGCCTGCGTCTCAAAATGTGACCCAAGTCACCCATGCTGTGGCTATGTTACCGCTCAGTGCGGCCAAAAAATGCAGGGCCAAGGGGTCCAAAGGTCGCGATCAGGTAACAAAAGTGACGCAGGAGGCAACTGCCCTCCACTCTTCCAGCGCCGTGTCACGGTTGGGTTTCTTCTGGATGAACAAGGGAACTTTCCCTGCCGCGCGTGCGTGGTAATTGGTACCGTGAATTATCACTCAGCCCTTTTTCAGGAGGACACCCGCAATGGCACTTGGCGGAAACCCGATCTTCAACGGAAAGAATTTCCGTGGAGCCAAACAGGCACCGTCTGTACCGCAAAATCCGTATGGCAACCCCTACGGCCAGCCGTTTAACCAGGTACCCGGACGTGCCCCCAGCCAGGTCATGGATAGCCAGGCAGCATGGTCTGCCCAGCAGCAGAGCATGACCAACGAACAATTGCAGCAGATGTACAACCAGCCTGCCGCAGGTCCGGCCGATACCGGCCGCATGACGTACGACGACGTCATCATGAAGACCGTCATGTGCCTCGTCGTCCTGGTCCTGGGCGCTGGCGTCACCTTGTTTGTCGCCCCGACGTTGGCTACAACGCTCATGATCGTGGGCGCGTTGGGTGGCTTCGTGCTCGCCCTCGTGAACACCTTCAAGAAGCAGCCCTCACCTGCGCTGATCCTTGCGTACGCAGGACTTGAAGGCCTGTTCCTTGGTGGCCTTACCCGCATCCTTGACGGAATGTTCCCCGGCGTCGGCCTCCAGGCAGTCATCGGTACCTTGGCAGTCTTCGGCGTCACGCTCCTGCTCTTCAAGAGCGGCAAGGTCCGTGCCACGCCCAAGATGATCCGCTTCTTCATGATCGCCACCATCGGTTACGCAGTGTTCGCGCTGATCAACCTGGTGATGATGTGGACCGGTGCCGTGCAGGAGCCCTTTGGCCTGCGCACCAGCATCACCATCGCCGGTATCCCGCTGGGCGTTTTCATCGGCATCCTCGCGATCGGCCTCGCTGCCTTCTCGTTGATCATGGACTTCACCAGCATCGAGGAAGGCGTCCGCGCCGGCGCTCCGGAACGCTATTCCTGGGTTGCCGCGTTCGGCCTGACAGTCACCCTGGTTTGGCTCTACGTTGAAATCATCCGCCTCCTCGCCATATTGCGCGGCGACGACTAAAGACGACCAAGCGAGCCATGCGGAAGATGCCCCCGGAGATATCGGGGGCATTTTCCCTTTAAAGCAGTCAGCCCAGGCGTTCGAAAACCACGGCCATTCCTTGGCCGCCGCCCACGCACAGGGTGGCCAGCCCCAGTGTCCCGTCGCGTTCCTTGAGCCCGTTGAGCAGGGTGGTGGTCATGCGTGCTCCCGTCATGCCGAAGGGGTGGCCCACGGCGATGGCACCGCCGTGGACGTTCAGCTTCTCCGGGTTGATGCCCAGTTCCCTGGCGCTCGCGATCACCTGAACGGCAAAGGCCTCGTTGATTTCCACCAGGTCCATGTCATCGATGGTGAGCCCGGCCTGGGACAGTGCGCGCCGAGTGGACTCGACCGGGCCCATTCCCATGAGCTCGGGTGAGAGGGCGCTGACGCCGGTGGAGACCACCCGGGCCACTGGCTCAAGGCCCAGTTGGCGCGCACGCGCGTCGCTCATGACTACCAGTGCCGCAGCACCGTCGTTGAGCGGACAGGCATTGCCTGCGGTGACGGTTCCCTCGGCCCGGAAGACAGGCTGTAGCGCAGAAACCCCGTCCAACGTGACGCCGGCACGTGGGGAGTCATCGGCACTGACCACTGAGCCGTCCTTGCGTGTGTACGGGGTGGTTTCCCGCGCGTAGAAGCCCGAGGCAATGGCCTCTTCTGCCCGGTTTTGGCTCAGCACGCCCCATTCGTCCTGCTCGGCCCGGGTGATCCCGTAGGTGGTGGCCACGTTTTCCGCGGTCTGTCCCATGGCGATGTAGATATCCGGAAGCCTGCCGCCCAGCCGTGGGTCGGTCCAGGGAATGTTGGACGCCGCACGCGCTGCCGTCCGTTGGGCAGCGGCATCAAAGCGGGGGTTGTGGTTGGCGGCGTCTGTTTCACCGGCACCCTGCCAGTTCTGGTATCGGGAAACACTTTCGACGCCGGCGGCCACCACTGCGTGCGCCTCGCCGGCCCTGATGGCGTGGAAGGCCATGCGCAAGGTTTGCAGGCTCGAGGCGCAGAACCGGTTGACGGTGGCTGCGGGCACGCTGTCCAGGCCGGCCAGGACGGCTACCACCCTGGCCATGTTGGAGCCGGCCTCACCGCTGGGTTCGGCACACCCAAGCAGGATGTCGTCCAAGCCGCCACCGTTGAGGGCAGCGGCGTCAAAACCGGGGATTTTGGCCAAGGCGGCCTGCACCATGGCCGTAGCAAGATCGTCGGGGCGTTCGTCCTTGAGGGAGCCTTTGAAGGCCCGGCCAATTGGACTCCTGGCAGTGGAAACAATGACGGCCTCGGTCATGGCCCCAGCTTACGCCCGGTATCGGTACGCAAACCGGGGCCAGGCCCGGCCTTTCACGCCAAGCGAAGCGCTCCCGCCGCCGGAGTGACGGTGAAGATGTCCGGTTCAGTGAAGCCGGCCTGGGCAAAAGCACGTACGACGGCGTCCCGCACCTGCTGCTCCTGGCGCACCGGAGTGAGGGCGATCGCCGAGCCGCCGAAGCCACCGCCTGTCATCCGGGCACCGATGGCGCCGTGAGTCTTGGCGGCCTCGACGGCCAGATCCAGTTCCGGGCAGGAAATCTCGAAATCATCCCGCATCGAAGCATGGCTGGCATCGAGCAGGAGGCCGATGCTGGCAGGGCCGTGGCTGCCCAGCAGCTCTACGGTTTGCAGCACACGGTCGTTTTCCGTCACCACGTGGCGGACGCGGCGCAGCGTGGTTTCGTCCAGGACGCCGGAGGCTTCTTCGAGGTCTTCCACGCCAACATCGCGCAGGGCGGTGACGCCCAGGACCTCTGCGCCCAACTCGCAGGACGCCCGGCGCGAGGCATACCCGCCGTCGGCGTGGGAGTGCGAGACTTTGGTGTCGATGACCAGCAGCACCAGTCCTGCGGATTCTGCATCGAAGGGGACCAGGTCCACGTGCTGGTCACGGCAGTCAAGGAACACAGCGTGGCTCTTGGCGCCGCGGAGGGAAGCCGATTGGTCCATGATCCCCGTAGGGGCGCCAACAAAGATGTTCTCGGCCCTCTGCGTTTCCAGGACCAGTTCTTCAGCACTGAGACCAGCGTCCGTGAGTTCGTTCAGGGCCGTGATCACTGCGCACTCAATGGCGTGCGAGGAAGACAGTCCGGCGCCCAGGGGCACGTCGGAATCCAGCAGGAGGTCGAAGCCGGGCACTGTGATTCCGCGTTCCTGCAGAGCCCAGGCCACGCCCAAGGGGTAGCGGGACCACCCTTGGCCTGAGCCGGGTTCCAGGCCCTCCAGCGACGTTTCCACCAGTCCGTGGCCGCCGAACGTGGAGAGCAGGCGAACGGTGGCGTCGTTGCGGAGCCTGAGGGCAACTTTGGCGGTCTTGTCGATCGCGAACGGCAGGACGAAGCCTTCGTTGTAATCGGTGTGCTCTCCGATGAGGTTCACCCGTCCCGGTGCCTGCCACACGCCGTCGGGGGCTGTTCCGAACGTCTCCTGGAAGCGTTCGGCCAGGGCGCTGGTGTCTGTGGTGGTGGTCATGCGGGGGAGCCTTCCAGGGTCTTGACGGAGGGGGCGCCGGCGACGCTGCGCAGGCGTTCTGCCACGGCCTCCGGAGTGGTGTCGTTGATGAACGCACCCATCGCCGCCTCCGAGCCGGCCAGGTACTTCAGCTTATCCGCGGCGCGCCGGGGTGAGGTGAGCTGCAGGTGCAACTGTCCGGCGGGACGCAGCGAAGAATCCAGGGGAGCCTGATGCCAGGCCGAGATGTAGGGCATGGGCGTTGGATACAGGGCGTCCAGGCGCTTGAGCAGGTCCAGGTACACGTGTGCCAGTTCGTCCCGTTCCTCCCCGGTCAGGGCCGCAAGATCGGGAACGTGCCGGTGTGGAACCAGGTGGATCTCCAGGGGCCACCGGGCAGCGAAGGGAACGTAGGCGCTGAAGTGGCGTGCTTCCAGCACCATGCGGCTTCCGTCTTCCCGTTCGGCCCTGAGCAACGACGCCGCGAGCGTTTCCTTCGCGTCGACGTCGTCGTAGTACTTCCGGGCAACAGCGCCCAGGCTGGCGGCGCGCGGAGTGACGTAGGGGTAGGCGTAAATCTGGCCGTGTGGGTGGTGCAGCGTCACTCCAATGTCTGCGCCGCGGTTCTCGAAGGGAAACACCTGCTTGATGCCGGGCAGGGCGCTCAAGGCTTCGGTGCGCTGGGCCCATGCTTCGATGACCGTGCGTGCCCTGGTCTCGCCAAGTCCGGCGAACGAGCCCGTGTGCTGCGGGGTGAAGGCCACTACCTCGCAACGGCCGAACGCGGCTCCCTTGATGCCGTGGCCTCCGCTGGCGGGGGCTTGTGGAATATCGCCCAGCGCAGGACCCAACGAGGGGAAGCGGTTCTCGAAGACCACCACGTCGTAGTCAGGAGCAGGTATCTCCGACGGGTTGGCGGCTGTGGTGGGGCATATGGGGCACTGCTCAGCCGGCGGAAGGTGGGTGCGGCTCTGGCGGTGGGCAGCCACCGCAACCCACTCTCCGGACAAAGCGTCGTACCGCACCTCGCCGGGTTCCCCGCGGGCCGGAAGGTCCCGGTGGTCCACCAAGGACCCAGGTGTCCGTTCGGGAGTCCCGGGGTCGTCGAAGTAGATCAGCTCGCGGCTGTCGGCGAGGCGGGTAGTGGTGATGCGACTCATGAACCCATCATTCCATAAGCAATCAAAAACGCATAGTTTCTAACAAAAATTAACATTGCTCGAATCCGGTCAAGCATCGGGGTGCAGTACGGTATTTCCATGCCTGACTCTTCCCCCACTCCAGATGCAGAACCCCGGTCCGAGGCGCGCCGCTTTGCCACAGGCCGCCAATTCGAGTTGCGCCGCGGCGAGGCGATCGCAATTGTCACGGAACTGGCTGCCGGCCTCCGCTTGTACTCGCGCGGCGGAGTCCAGCTGACCGAAAGCTACGGGGACGCCGATATTCCTCCCGGTGCCACGGGAATCACCCTGGCGCCGTGGGCCAACCGCGTGGAAGACGGCGTGTGGCACCTCGAGGGCAAGAAGCAGCAACTCGACGTTACAGAGGTGTCCCGCAACAATGCCAGCCACGGCCTGCTGAGGAACGCCGGGTACGCGCTGGTGGATGAATCCGAGTTTTCCGTGACCTTGGAGGCCACGGTCTTTCCGCAGCACGGCTACCCGTTCCTGGTCCGCCACCGCGTCCGCTACGAACTCGATGCCAACCAGGACCTGCACGTCGAGCAAACCCTGGTGAACGATTCGGATGCCCAGGCACCCTTCGTTCTCGGGGCCCATCCTTACCTGCGCCTCGGTGACGTTGCTCCGGAAGACCTGACGTTGCACGTCAAGGCGGGAACCCGGCTGGTTGCCGACGAGCGCTTGATTCCACGGAGCACCGCCCCCGTGGAAGGCGATTTCGACTTGTCCGGAGGGCGCTCCGTGGGCAGTTTGGACATAGACGTCGCCTTCACCGATTTGGCGTACGACGGCGGCACTGCCCGCCACACGCTGAGCGCACCGGATGGGCGCAGCGTGAGCCTGGTGCAGGACCGGAACTGCCAGTATGTCCACGTGTTCGTGACCGACACGTTCCCGGGCCGGAGCAAAGCCGTAGCGCTGGAACCCATGACGGGTCCGGCCAACGCTTTTAACAGCGGAGACGGCCTGCGTTGGCTGGCGCCCGGTGGATCCTTCGCCATGACCTGGGGTATCAGCGCTTCGCTTTAGCCGGTTTGCGGGTAGTGCCGGTTTCCCATACGGCCCGGGCTGCGGAAGTATGGGTTCATGACGCCAACACCGGACGCCAAAACCCGTTCAGACCGCCAAATTGCCGAGGATATACCGTACGGTGTGCGCATAGCGGCCGCATGGTCCTGGCGTGCCGGCCTCATTCTGGTGATGATCGGCATCCTCGTCTGGCTGCTGGGCAAGGTCAGCTTCCTCATCATCCCGGTCATGGTTGCTGCCCTGCTGGCAGGCCTGCTCTACCCCGTGGTGGTTTGGCTGCGCAACCTGAAGGTGCCCAACGGGCTTGCTGTGGCCATCACGGTGCTGGCCTTTATTGGCGTGATCGCAGGGGCCTTGGCCCTGGTGGGACGCCAGTTGGCGGCCGGCTTCGGGGAGCTGTGGCAGGAGGCGCTTACCGGCATTCAGCAGGTCCAGACCTGGCTTGCCGACGGTCCACTGCACCTGACCGCGGACCAGATCGACAAGTACATCGCCGACGCAGCAAACGCCCTGCAAAACAACAGCAGCAGCATCCTGAGCGGAGCGCTCTCCTTCGGCAGCACGGCAGGCCATTTCGCGGCCGGACTGGTGCTGGCACTCTTCATCCTGATCTTCTTCCTGCTGGAGGGGAGCCGGATCTGGGCCTTCCTTGTCCGGCTGCTCCCCAAGAAAGCCCGGCGGGCCACGGATGGGGCCGGCCGCCGCGGGTGGACCTCCATGGTCAATTACGTGCGGATCCAGATGTTCGTCGCTTTCGTGGATGCCGTGGGCATCGGCGTCGGAGCTGCAATCATCCAGGTTCCCCTGGCATTGCCCTTGGCTGTACTGGTGTTCATCGGCTCGTTCATCCCCGTGGTGGGTGCGCTGGTGACCGGTGCCATCGCCGTCCTGCTGGCCCTGGTAGCCAACGGACCGGTCAACGCCTTGATCATGCTGGCGATCGTGCTGTTGGTCCAGCAACTCGAGAGCCACATCCTGCAGCCACTGGTCATGGGCAAGGCCGTAGCGCTGCATCCGGTCGCCGTCATCCTCACTGTGGCGGCCGGTTCCTACCTCGCAGGCATCCCGGGAGCACTCTTTGCCGTTCCAATCCTCGCCGTAGTAAATACGGCCGTTCGCTACATTGCCGGGCGGACGTGGGAACATGATGGGGGACTGGGAGCGGCTGAGGCCGCCACCGCCGAAGGTTCACCGGGGCCTGACGGCGACTCCAATTTCAAGGACGTCGCCCTTCCCGCCGGTCATACCCGAGGCGGCGCCAGTTCCGACAGCAAGGCCAAGGTTTCAGGAAGCGTCCCCACGGAGCCTTCTGACGCCGACACCAACAAAGGAGAATAGCCAGTGAATACCCTCGAAACCCTGCCCGTCACGCTGGACGATGTCCTCAAGGCGCAGGAGCTGCTCGAGGGCATTATTACGAAGACTCCGGTGGAGTCCTCACGGGCACTTGGCACCCTCGTTGGCGGCAACGTCTTCTTCAAATGCGAGAACCTGCAGCGCGCCGGTTCGTTCAAGGTCCGCGGTGCCTACGTCCGCATGGCCCGCCTCTCCGAGGACGAAAAGAAGCGTGGCGTCGTAGCGGCCTCCGCCGGTAACCACGCCCAAGGCGTAGCAGTCGCCGCGAAGAGCCTGGGCATCAACGCCCGCATCTACATGCCGCTCGGCGTGGCCCTTCCCAAGCTCGCCGCCACCCGGAGCCACGGCGCGGAGGTGGTGCTTCACGGCCACAACGTGGATGAAGCCCTGGCCGAGGCGCAGCGCTACGCCAACGAGACCGGTGCAGTCTTCGTTCACCCCTTCGACAACGTGGATGTAGTGGCAGGACAGGGAACCATCGGGCTGGAAATCCTGGACCAGATCCCGCACGTGGACACCATCCTCATGGGCGTCGGCGGTGGCGGCCTGCTGGCCGGGGTGGCGGTCGCCATCAAGGCCAAAGCCAAGGAGCTGGGCCGCGACATCCGTGTCATCGGCGTCCAGGCCGAAAACGCTGCCGCCTACCCGCCGTCGTTGGCTGCCGACGCCCTGGTACCCCTCAAGAAGGTTTCCACCATGGCAGACGGTATCGCCGTAGGCCGGCCGGGACAGCTCCCGTTCAGCATCATCCGCGAACTGGTGGACGACGTCGTAACTGTCAGCGAAGACTCGCTGGCACGGGCGCTGATCTTCCTGCTGGAGCGGGCCAAGATGGTGGTGGAACCGGCCGGCGCGGTGGGAGTAGCCGCACTGATGGACGGCAAGATCGAAAACCCGGGGAACACCGCCGTCGTGCTCTCCGGCGGCAACATCGATCCGATGCTTATGCTGAAGGTCATCCAGCGCGGTCTCTCCGCGGCCGGGCGGTTCATGACCGTCCGGATGATGCTGGACGACCGGCCCGGTTCCCTGGCAACGATCGCCCGCATCATCGCGGAAAACGACGCCAACGTCACCGGGCTGGACCATACGCGCCTGGGCGGCTCCATCAGCATGGGCGACGTTTCGATCACCATCAACCTGGAAACCAAGGGCCACGAACACGGGGAACAAGTACTGGGCGCGCTCCGCGCCGAGGGCTTCCAGCCGATCGTGGTGCACTGACAGGAGGCCGGCATGGTGCTCGAAACGCCCGATGGTTCAAAGGCCGAGGCCCGCGATTCGCTGGCGGGAAGGGCCAAGGGAGGGTTGCTCTTCATGGGCGGCTTCGTGGTGCTGCTCTACGTCATTGAGTTCCTGAATACGCTCATGTCGCATGGGCTCAACCGCACGTTTGGCTTGCGATCGCGATCTCTCGACGGTGTCCTGGATATCCTGACCTTCCCGCTGCTGCATGCCAACCTCAACCACTTGCTTTCCAATACGCTGCCGCTGCTGATCTTCGGCTTCCTGGTGTTCCTGGCGGGGCTGAGGGTGTTCATCACGGCACTTGCGTTCAGTTGGCTGGGGTCCGGCCTGACCGTCTGGCTCATCGGCGGGGGAGGAGTCACCGTTGGCGCCTCCGGACTGGTGTTTGGATTCTTTGCCTTCCTGCTGGTCCGGGGATTCTTCAACCGCAGTTGGTGGCAGATCCTGTTGTCAGTGGTGCTCTTCATGGCCTATGGCAGCATCTTGTTCGGCGTGCTGCCCACCGTGATGGGGTACGTTTCGTGGCAGGCGCACCTGGGCGGCGCGATCGGCGGCATCGTCGCGGCGATCCTCCTGCGCCCCAAATCCACAGCCACCACCCCCTAAACCCAACTGGGTCGCATTTAAGCGCGTTTTGAGGGGGTGGGAGCAACGCTGGGGGGTTAGGCCGCTTGTAGCAGCTGGTTAAGCCGGTTGGCTGGGGTTTCGAGGTTGAGGGTGGGTCGGGGTCTGCG
>NZ_JBIVXM010000027.1:0-56929 GCF_044769205.1 Paenarthrobacter sp. NPDC090520 | reverse complement strand
CAACGCGTTCGCCATCACGTTCGCCGGACGGTTCGAAAGAACCACCAACTAATGAAAACCGCCGGAACCCACACACCGTATATCGGACAGACCCCTGACGTCACCGAACGCAGCGTCAAAGGAGCGGTCGTCGACGATCGTTCCGACGGGTGCCGCATCGTGTCGGCGTGGCGGCAGTGCCGTGATGCGGTGGTGCGTGGGGGTGGTTCTAGGCTTGGTTTTCTGGGATGGGGGGACTGGTTGCTGGATCAGTTGAGTTTGAAGGTGGCGTTGGCCGTTGTGACGCTGACGCTGTGTGTGTTGTTTTGGGATTCGTTCCGTCGGTCCCGGTCCGCCTACAGCGGCTGGTGGTGTGTGGCGTTGGCGGTGTGGCTGGGCGGTAACGGGGCGTATCTGTTGAAGGGCACGGCGTGGTCCGTGCTGGCGGATCCGTTGGGCAATGCCTTGATGGTGGCCGGTGCCTTCTGTATGTGGGGAGGTTTCCGTTCGCTGCGGTTGGTGCGGACGTGGCGGTGGCCTGTTGGTGCGGCAGCGTTCCTGACGGGGGCCGCCGCGCTGGCCGAGAGCCCGGCTGATGGTGCCTGGGCGGGAGTCCTGGTCTATTTCGCGTTGATGGGTACCGGAATGGCCCTGGCAGCGCGGGAACTGTCGTTGCTCGGCGCTGCCGGGTCACGAGCGCACCGGCCGTTGCTCGCCGCCGCCGCGGTGATGGTGGTCTATTTCGCCGGGCGCGGGGTGGTGTATCTCGTGGCTGGACCTGGCAGCGATGTGTTCCTGGTGTTCTTTGGTCCCGCAATGACATGCCTGTTGTTGATGGTGCTGCTGGTACTGGTTTCTTTCAGCATGAAAGCGCTGAACAACGACCAGCGGGTTAATGCCTTGCATGAACGCGCAGCACGTGACGGGATGACCGGTCTGCTGAATCGTGACTCGTTCGGCGTTCAAGCAGCCAAGGAACTGAGTCGCATGCGCTCCGGTGGGGGCCACGCGGCGGTGATCCTGGCCGATTTGGATCACTTCAAGGCCGTCAATGACGTGTACGGTCATTCTGCTGGAGACGCCGCGATCCGAGCGTTCGCTGCCGCGTGTATGGCCTCCGTACGGCGCACGGACCTTGTGGCACGGTACGGCGGGGAAGAATTCATTCTCATGCTGCCAGGTACCACCCCGGAGCGGGCCCTTGACGTTGCCGGGGAGATCAGCCAGCACCTTGCCCTGTCGGAGCTGGCGTACGGAGCCAGCGCGCCGACAGCAAGTTACGGGATTGCCTCAAGCCTCGACCACGGACTGGACCTTGAGGCTTTAACCGACGCCGCCGACGCCGCCCTGTACCGGGCCAAAGCAGCAGGACGGAACCAGGCCGCCGCAAACCCCGCCCCCGGGTCGGGTTAAACCCGCTCGGCGGATGACGCCGGTGCACGGGTGGGGAGACGACGGGTGCGCCGCTGGATGGGATCGCCACGGTTGTCCCGAGGAGATCAGGAACCGCTGGTCGAGACGGTCGACCCCAGCAGGCCTCAACGCGAATTGAGGGACGTCTCGGCGGTGCCAAGCAGGGGTCAGGGGCAGCAGTCGTCGGCTGGCAGCAGCCAGGCCAGCGCTTCCGGGCGGGAGCTAAAGAACCTGGTGGGGCACGGTGTGCTGCCAGTGGCCAATTGGTAGTCGACGATGGTCCGGTCCACAGGGCCGGAGCCCAGAAGTGCTATTCGCGTCGCCGCGCAGGGGCGTGCGAACGCGTTCCGGGCCTCCCGGCTTAGAAACGCGGTGCCCGACATGTCTACCAGCAAGGGGTAACGACCGCCGGCCGCCACCCGGTCCACCGCTGCCATTGCGGCGACGGCGCTGGCACCCTCGACCTTAACCCCGTGATGCCACACCACATGGATCACCTCGCCTTCCTCCCAATGGACGACGC
This sequence comes from Paenarthrobacter sp. NPDC090520, assembly GCF_044769205.1. NCBI lineage: Bacteria > Bacillati > Actinomycetota > Actinomycetes > Micrococcales > Micrococcaceae > Paenarthrobacter > Paenarthrobacter sp. NPDC090520. Next base: position 55,014 of record NZ_JBIVXM010000027.1, on the reverse strand, counting down.
AATCACGAAGAACTTCCCGCCTCATCTACCACCGCCTTCTGTTCGGATCCATGCCCAGTCGGTAGCTGTCGCTTCCACGACTCCATCAGAACCCCACACCGCTGTCCTTATCCCCCTGTACCCGCGCAACGAGCCACGTAAGTCCCCATCATCCGGATTCAAATCATCAGCCTACTTAGTAGTACAGTCATTGTGTGTCCCGTCTGGTCCCCCATCAGGCGGGACACGCCCGCTCCGGGACACCATCCTCCCGCTGAAAATTCACAGCACCGACAAGCTTGGGCGCCCCCGACCACCAAACACCATGTGGGACAGGCCGCCCGGCCCCATTCTTCCACCGGTGTGGCGGCCCCGCTTGAGCGGCCCTTTGCGTCGCGTCCCTAATACCTGTAGCGTCAGATAGTAAGGACCCTGATTATCAAGGGCGGAGGCTAGGGATGGATGCGACACATGGTCAACGTTCCAACGCCTCGGGTGCGGCACGCACCAGCGCCTCCGATCGTCGGCTTTCATTCCCATGCTTCGCGCCGTCACGGATGCATGGGGTTCGATCATGACCGTCCGGGCTGAACAGTCCGAAGAATCCCTATGGCCCACAAGCAGCCTGCTGTCGGCGGCCGCCAGGCTCCTGGGGCGCCGCTGGAACGAAGAACTCCAAGGTCTTGGACTGAGCTTGGCTTCGGTAACGGCGCTGGACGCTCTGGCCGTCAAAGGCACGACGACTCAGGCCGCCCTGGCCAGAAGTATACGTATCCAGCCCCAATCCCTGGGACCGACGCTGCATCTGCTTGCATCCATGGGGCACGTCAGCATCATCGAGAGCGGACACGGCAGGTCCAGGCACGAGGTGACCATTACGGGCACCGGAGTCGCACTGTTGGAAAAGGCCCGGGGTATCGAACGAGCGTTACTGTCTGGACTATGCGCTGACTCCCTCAAGTTTCGGGATGACCTCGAAGAGATCGTGCGCAGGATAGGTCAACCGGCGCTTCCCCCTGGAGCGGCACCACAGATGAAATTTTGGACCCTGCCGGAGGAACAACACCGAGCACAATAACTGGCCTGGTTCATCGCAATTGACGCGCGGCATCGTGTCGGTTGCCCGGAGATCAGGCGGTATGTGAAGCCGGCCCGTCGTCCACATCCTGTCGAATCGGAGCCACCAGGTCCGGGTCCTCCAGCAGAGGAAAGCTGTTCATGACGTAGTCGCGGGCGGCGGGTCCAACCATTCGCAGGCCGGGATAGACACGTATCCCGTCGCGGTCCAGAAAGGTCAGTCCCGCGGCCTGCACGTCGGCTGCGAAGACGGAATCCGGGGCCGGTATCTTGTTTCCGAGCCTGCACCAACTGATGTACAAGCCATAGAGTGCGTCGCTATCGAGCCCTTCCTCAGTGTCTTCTTCGAAGTACACGGAATCGGCCAGGAAGCTGCTGATGTGGGTTTTGGTCATTTCAGGGGCCTTAATCTGCAGTGGACACCGGGCGGCCGGTCTGCATCAGCGAGTGCCCTCACCCCCTCACTATAGGCTGCCCCGCTTCAAATTCAGCCGGACCTTCCTGGACCAGCAGTGCGAACCGTCCCGATTCGGTCGGACTTCTCCGTTGCGTGTCGGCCTGAGATATCGACCACTGACCGGGTGGCCCGGTCGGTCCGGCAATCGCCCCCGGTCCCCGTTGTCCATCCAGGGCAGAACATCGTTCGGTCCCGGACCGCAACCGTTGCACAGACACACAGGCCGCCCGCGCAAGCCCGTCTGTTCGAGCCGGAACCGTCCACTTGAGCACCGTAAAGCAAGGTGGGTGCGGGTTTCTTGAGGTTTTCCTGACGCAGTCCTGCAGCTTTGCAGGATTCTGTCTTGATCCGTGCCCGGCAAAGTATTTCTCAGCAGCCAGAACGGCTGAAACAACGGGAAACGGTCCGCCGGATGCGGTGGCCACCTTTGAAAGGACACTGATTCACATGGCCATCAGCCTCAAGACCACTTCCGGCAAGATCCTCGCCTCCGTCGCCCTGGTCGGCACCGCGGCCGCCGTCGCCGGGATGGGCACCTACGGTGCGTTCACTTCCTCCACCTCCGCTTCCCAGGCCGTGACCGCCGGGACCGTGACCATCGCCCTGGGCACCGGGGCATCGAACACCCTGAACGTCCCGGTCGCGGGCCTGCTGCCCGGTGACAAGGTCGAAAAGCTCGTCACCCTGGCCAACACCGGCAACTCGGACCTGAACAACGTCACCCTCACCACCTCCGCCGGCGCCACCGGATCCCTGCTGACCACCGACACGGTGAATGGTTTGCAGCTGACCATCGAGAACTGCTCCGTTGCCTGGACCGGGTCCGCTGCCCCGTACACCTGCGCAGGGACCAAGACCACCGTGCTGGCCTCGGCCCCGGTGATCGGCGCGAACAAGGTCCTGAACAACCTGACCTCCCTGACCTCGGCCAAGACCGACAACCTCAAGGTCACCACCGCGTTCCCCACCACCGCAGACAACACTTTCCAAGGCGCCACCTCCACCATCGCCTTCTCCTTCACCGGCACCCAACGCACCGAAACCGTCAAGTAACCAGGGCGATTCCGGGCTTCACGCCCCGGAGGTCCGGCCTGTTTGCCCTTCCGGCCGGGCCTCCGGACCATTTCTTGAGCAAGTCTTGAGGAAGTTCAGCACCCTGTCTTGATCCTCACGGAACAGGGTGAACGCACAAGGAACAGTTCCCCCGAAGGAGGGGCCGTGAACGGCACTTCAGAACTTAGCCACCGCATCCGGGCCGCGCACGGACCGGCACTGGATGAGCTCATGCGGGAACTGAGCTTCTGCGCGCCGGGGCCGACCGGGATCCACATCGACCGGAGGCTCGGCCGCATCGGCCCGGTTCCCTCGGTCACCCACACCGGAACTTACCTCACCGTCGTCGCGGACCTTGAAGACCTGTACCGGTTCAGCTCCTCTCGCGAAGTGACGGGCTGCTGCGTCACCATCGGCATGGCCGGACACCGCCGCCAAACCGGCACCTTGACAACACTGGTCCCAAAGGAATGCGAAGCCTGGGTCGAGGCAATCCTGGGTCATCAATGGATGGCGCACGTCTACCGGGTGGAACCCCACCGCAAAGGCATGTACTACCGGGTGTTCCTCGATGACACCCAATCCCCCGTGAGCAAACCGGCCCAGGTCCCCGACGACTCCGTCGAACTACTGCACAGCCACCACCTCCGGAGCCTCTGAACCAAGACCCCTACCAACGTCACTCCCGCCGTGTCCCTTTCATCCTTTTCCTGTTCCAGGAGATTTCTGAGCGAATCTTGAGGCTAACCAGTACGAATGCCTGAGCCAGGCCCTTCAGACTCGTAACCGGAACAGCAAGAGAACCACTAACGAGGAACGCCAGGATCATGAGCGCACTGACCAGCATCAACACCCCCGCCCTCCATGGCCGGCGTTCCGCCGCTAAGCCGGTGCAGCCCGCCGAGTCCGGCGCCCCCACGACCACCGCCGTGAAGCAGTCCGCGGCGGTACTGAAGCCCACAGCAGCAACCTCACCGGCCGCCGTCGGGGTTTCCACGAAGGCAGCTCCCGGTGCGTTCGGCCGCATCGCGGGTAAGACGTTCAAAGTCGTTGGTGCCGGCATGCTGGTGCTCGCGGCGTTGGTGTTCGTTTTCCTCGCGATCGGGCCGCGCATCCTGGGCTACCAGACCTCCACTATGCTCACCGGTTCCATGGCCCCGTTGATCAACCCGGGCGACGTGGTGGTGACCGTCCCGACGCCGGTCAAGGACATCAAGGTGGGCGACATCATCACCTACCACATCCCGGTTGAGGACCAGCGCGTGGAAACCCACCGCATCACCGAGATCACCACCACCGCCGACGGCGGCGTAGCAGTGCAGACCAAGGGCGACGCGAACAACGGGATCGACCCCTGGATCGCCACCCTGCAGGGCCAAACCGTGGACAAGCAAGTCGCCACCATCCCCTACGTTGGCAACGCCATCCGTGCCCTGCGCGAACCGGTCGTCCTGAACACCCTGATGTACGGTGCACCGGCCATCCTGGTCATCGGAATGCTCGCCTCCATCTGGACCAAGGAGCCTGAACAGCCCACCACCGAGAAAACCACAGCAGTGCAGGCGGTCAGCGGTGAGTGAGGACGCGGACGGCGTCGTCCCGGTCCTGGACCAGGTGACCCTGACGGTGCTGGCGGAGGAGTTGAACGACACCGTGGCGTTCATCCGCTTCCTCGAACGGTATTTTCGTATGCTTCCCGGCAGGACAGAACGGATCCTCCATGCCCTGGAGCAGCGGGACACGGCGCAGACGATGGATGCCGTGCTGAGCCTGAGGATTTCCTCAGCCATGGTCGGCGCACTCGGGATCGAAGAGCAGTGCCGGACCCTTCAGGACATGGTCCATTCGGGGGCCTGGCCTGCCGCAGCACTCCAGGGGTCACGGCTGCAGCGCACGGTGGACCGGTTCAGGGATAGCGAAGAACGGTTGCTGCGCGAGGGCGAAGAACTCACCCGCACCACCTAACCCCAGTGTTCGCGCGAGCCCGTTCGGGCCTGTCCGCCCAGCGGGATCAGCGGCGGAGGAGCCCGGGGTCCCGGTGGTGTGCGGGTTCGTTTATCAGGCCGGTGGGCTCTGCAGGAGTTTGGTGATTTCGTCATTGCTGAGCTTCATCCATGCCGACCCTGAGGATCCTTGCAGGGCTGCTGCCGGGCTGTCGCCCTGAACCCACCATTTCGCTTCGAAAACGTGACCGTCGAGCATGACCCGGTCGCCCTTGCGGTACACGGTCCCGGCCACCCAGGCCGGGTAGGTTCCTGCGGGCACGGTCACCTCGGGCACGGGTTTATCGCCTGGGAGCACGGGGCCGATGAGTTTCCAAGGTGTCTGGGATCCTTCGCTGACCGGGGCGTTGGGCACGTTGTTCTTGGTCCACCATTTGGCTTCGTAAACGCTTCCCTGCCAGACGGTCCTGTCTCCTTGAACGTAGGTCGCCTCCGCTGACCAGATCTGGTACGGGCTCGTTGCAGGGTCATCGACGACGGGCCTGGCTGTGGAGGTCGGATCCTCTGTTGAGGGCAGTGTCGGTGCCGCTGTCGTGGAGGCCAGGCCTCCGCTGAGGATCTTTGCGAAGCGCGACTGTCCTTGGTCCACGCCGCTGCAGGCGTCCGAGACCACGGTGAGGTTGGGATAATTGGGTCCGCATTCGGCGTCCCGGTTCAAAGACCACATCGATACCCTGCCCACACCTTTGTCCTGCGCGAAACTGCTCAGGGACTGGGCGTCGGCCACGGTGAACACATCGGCCACGACATCGTTTTGGCCGATCATGGGAGTCAGGCCGATCTTCCGCCAGAGGGTCTGGTTTCCCAGGTCCTGACCGGCAGCCCGGTACACCCGCCCCAGTTGTTCGTGGGTGGCTTCGGCCGCGGCGGTCGTCGCTTCGAGCATCGATTGGCCGGGCACGCGGCTGGCCCCGTAATCCATGGTCATGATGTTCACCCCGGCCAAGTCGACTCCGGCGCCGAGCATGTGCGTCACCGCGGCGGTCCCGTCGGCGGTCAATCCGGTCGGTGCGACGGGCAGGGTGAGCCAGACTGCCAGAGGTTTCCCGGCATCCCTGCGCTGTTTTTGGATGGCAGCGATAGCAGCTGCCCGGCGTTTAGTCCCCTCCTGATCGGACAGGGCGGTCCCCTCCACATCAAGGTCGATCGTGGCAAGGTTGTAACGGTCCACCACGGAGGAGTAGGCGGCTTGCAGCTTGGCCGGGTCGGTGCAGGAAGTGGCAAGTTCCGTGTTGGACTGGCCGCCGAAGGAGACGCTCACGTCCCCGCCGAGTTGACGCAGACGCGCGATCCTGCGGTCAAGGTCAAGGCCCGACGCCGCCGTGTCCAGGCTGTAGAAGGTCCCCCAGGACGGTGCGCACCCGTCTTTGTTGTCAGCGACGACGAATGAGAGCACTACGGACTTCGCATCGTCACCGACGGGTTGTTCGAAGGCGTACCTGGGCGTGGCCGTCACATCCACATATCCGCTGAACAGCGACGGTGAGGCCGCGGCACTGCGCGCATCGGCGGCGGACCGCCACGCCACGACACCAGCGCCAACCACCAGCACAAGCACGGCAAACAGAATGCTCAAGCGCACATACGACAACCTGCGGCCTGGAAAATGCTGTGACACATGACCCCCAATGACATCTGAAACCCTGCGTGGACGTGCCGCCGGGATTACGCTGTCGAATCAGCCAAAACAAACCACCGACCCCGGCCCTGACGGGGCCCGGTCAATTCTTCTCTGTCGTGGATTACTAGTCGTGGATTACTATAAGGGCAATCAACGGGCCAACCGGTCAAGTGGTGGCCCGTGCAACGTGATACCGGGTCCCTTGGCGGCCGGTCCACTGTCAGGCGGGGGAAAATGACAGATCAGTTGGTTGACGCATCCGATGTCGCACAAGCCGGCAACGACACCATCACGGCGAAGCTCCAACCGCAAGGACGCAGACGGCAATGGGGCTCCGAGAAACGATCCGAACCCCTGCCCATCGTCCATCCCACCCCATCCTCGAAGAAGATTATCTGGGGCCGTATAGCGATGCTTGTCACCGTCGGGGCGTGGACCTACTACGTCGTCTCGACCATCATCCGGCAGTTCGTCGACAACCCGAATTCAGGGTTCCGTTTCGGCATCGAGTCCGTTTCCTACCTTGTCGTTGTCACGTTCTTGACGTTCTCGGCGATGATGTACCTCATGGCCCGGCAGGGCGCCCTGTACCGGTTCAAAGAACACCGCCGCGTCCCCCGCGGGGAACTCGACCAACACTTCGCCCACTACAACGACGCAGTCACCGTGCTCGTCCCCTCCTACGCCGAAGAACCACAAGTCGTCCGCGCCACACTCTGGTCCGCCGCGCTCCAGGAATTCCCCGACCTGCGCGTCGTCCTGCTCCTGGACGACCCGCCCCACCCCACCGACCCCGCCATCGTCGCACGACTGCAAGAAACCCGTGCCCTGGCCGGACAAATCGCCGACGCCATGGCAGCACCCTCCACCCGCGCCCAGACAGCACTGACTACCTTCCGGGCAAGCAAAGACTCGGCCCGGCCCGGCGACCCGGCACAACTAAAACCCCTCATCACCGAATACGAGGCAGCCGTCGAATGGCTCGAAGCCATGGCCGAAGCCGAACTGGTCACCGACCACGTGGACGAATTCTTTGTTGACCTGGTGATCATGGGCCTGGCCCGGGAACTCCGGCTCGTGTTGCTGGCACTGGAGGCGGCGAAGGCCCAAAAGACTGCTCCAAGCCCGGAGCGCATGGAGCAGTTGTACCTGCGCCTTATCTGGATCTTCAACGTCCGCACAGAAACCTTTGAGCGCAAGGCCTACGCCAGCCTGTCCCACGAGGCCAACAAGGCCATGAACCTCAACGCGTACATCTCCCTCATGGGAAAACGCTGGCACCGTGAAGAAACCGCAGGACAAACAATCCTGCGCCCCTCACTCCAACCCCACGAAAATGACCTCCTCGTCCCCGACAGCACCTACCTGTTGACCCTCGACGCCGATTCCCTCCTGTTGCGTGACTACTGCCTGCGGTTGGTGTACTTCCTGGAATCGGCCGGCAACGAGCGCGTAGCGGTTACCCAGACCCCGTACTCCTCGTTCCGCGGTGCCCCTACCCGCATCGAGCGCATCGCCGGTGCCACCACGGACATTCAGCACATCCTGCACCAGGGCATGTCCTACTACGGAGCCACTTTCTGGGTGGGAGCCAACGCGATCATCCGCAAGTGTGCCTTGGAAGACATCGTTGAAGTGGAAACCGTGGGCGGGTTCGAGGTCCGGACCTACATCCAGGACCGGACGGTCATTGAGGACACCGAGTCCAGCATCGACCTGGGAACCCATGGCTGGACGCTGGTGAACTACCCCGAACGCCTGAGCTACAGCGCCACCCCACCGGATTTCGGTTCGTTGGTGGTGCAGCGGCGGCGGTGGGCCAACGGTGGCCTCTTGATCCTGCCCAAGTTGTGGAACCAGTTGTCCCAGCGACGCATGCAGCGCCAACGGATCCTCATCCGCGAGGTGCTCCTGCGCGTGAACTACATGGCCTCCATCACCTGGGCCAGCTTCGGACTTTTGTTCCTGCTCGCCTACCCCTACGACAGCAGGCTCCTGAGCCCGGCTGTGTTCATCGCGGCCTTGCCTTACTTCCTGTGCATGGGTTCGGACCTTCGGGATTGCGGCCACCGGTTCAGTGACATTTTCCGGATCTACGGCTTCAACCTCATCCTCCTTCCGGTGAACCTGGCCGGCGTCCTCAAGTCCCTCCAGCAGGGCCTGACCGGTGACAAGATTCCGTTCGTCCGCACCCCCAAGGTCAAGGACCGGACCGCCGCGCCGGCCATCTATGTGCTGATTCCGTACCTGATTGTCGCGTTCTCCGTTCTCACCATCTGGCGGGACGTGCAGCAGCAAAACTGGGGCAACGTAGCCTTCGCCACCCTGAATGCCGTGCTGGCCATGAGCTGCATCCAGGCCTACATCGGCATTTGGAACTCCGTGGTGGACATCGCCCTGGGCGCCGTCAACTGGCTCTACGTCACGCCCAAGACCAAGGCGCCGCAGGTGTCCCTCGTGGTTCCCAAGACCGCGGAGGAAGTGGACTGGAAGTCGATCCTGTACCACGGTGACCGCAGGCTCAACCGGGACCTGCGCGGCGGAACCGACCGCCGTCGTCGAATCTCACTGCGCTGAACCACAAGCGGTGTCGCCTCGGCGAGGTAGCTCATCGACCACGGCCACGGACCGGCTCCTACGCTTCGTCTTCGTCGTTCTCGATGGGGAAAGGCCAATCGGTGAGGTCCTCCATCGCATCCAGGGCAGCAGCCATGGGTCCTTCGGAAAGAACGAATGTGGCGTCGATGCCCGCCTCCGACCACACCAGGTGAAACCGGCACTCCACCGGGAGGGTTCTATGGATAAACCAGTACCGCAACGTCCAGAAACCGGGCTCGCCCTCAACGCTGATCAGTGTGCCGTAAGCGTTGAGGGCACCAGCCTGCTTCAACACCAGCCGCGGGCCTGATACCGGCGAGCCTTTGGCCGCCGCGTCAATCTGATGCCTGGCCGCGCCGTCCTCGGAATCACTGACCCGGCCCCGGAAACGGATGCTGATTGAGGCTGTCACGCCTTCGGGATACACCTCGGCATAATTCAGGGTGCAAACCGCCCCGTTGACCGCGAAATGGTTACCTGCAACCAGTCCGGGCAACCAGTCAGCCGGTGGTTTCATCGTCACGGCCTGCACCGTCATCGCCGTCCGGGTCTACGGTGGCGGAGCCCGGGCTTGCCGGATCAGTGCCGGAAGAATCGTATTCTGCAAAGTCTTCCTCGGCGTCGGGCCCCAGGGGATCCTCAGCACTGATCAACTCAGACAGTGAAGGGTCGTCCGGTTCCTCGACCGGCACTTCAGACGCAGGGCGAGGTGTTTGCCGTTCCGGATCTTCGCTGTTGGCTGGTGTCCCACTCATGAGCCAACGCTAGACCCGGCACACGCTCAAAGTCGAGACACCCTTCGCGGCGGGAACATCCCGCCCGCGCATCCGCCGGTACGCCACAAGCCGCGGTTTGAAGAGGCCCACACTGGGTACCTTTCTGATGCGGAGCGATCCGTGCAGTGTGTTCACAGGAAGCCCGCCGAACCACCCCTAGGCGGGCTTCCGCCACGTCGGCCCGCGCCACGGACTCGCACCACCGACACCCCGCCCCGGCAACCACGTAAGCGGAGTTCAGATCAGATGAGATGCCGAACCCTAAATAGCTGACAGACAAATGCGCTAATCACAACGGTCAAAACACGGCAAACGGGCGTAGTTTGGGTAGTACATCCGGGGTACGCGCCCCTTAGCCCACACCAGGAGGAACCATGACCGAACACGTTGCCGAAGTCTCCGCCTGTAGCGTTGGCAGCTGCGGCTTCAACCACAACGGCTGCACCGCCTTTGGCATCACCATCGGCGGCACCCAGGACCACGCATCCTGCGCCACGTTCATCGACACGAACACCATGGGCGGACTGCCTAAGGTCCTCGCGCATGTCGGTGCCTGCCAACGATCCGAGTGCGTCCACAACAACAACCTGATGTGCGAAGCCCATGACGTGAAAGTCGGCCCCGGCGCCGAATCCGCGGACTGCCTCACCTACGAGCACGCCTAACACAAGCAACCATCCAGGGGCGGGTCCTGTCCGAGTGGGTACAGGACCCGCCCCTTTCGTCGTTAAACACCTTCACTGCGGGTTCGCCCCAGAATTCGTGGTACCAGGGCCACAGCACGTGTTGCCCTGGCAGACCCAACCCAGCGCACCTCGTACCATCCACGTTCCCCGCCGCCACGGGCCAGACATCGTCCCGCGAGACGGAAGTCCGCTGCCGGCAGAGCGGGAAACACAACTCACGTGAAGGGCAGAGCTGCGCTGACCCGCAATATGCCTTTTTCCTCTTTATCGGTGAGCTGCTCGTCGATGGACCACAGCTTTTGCGGAATGATCGCCCCTGCCGCCGTGCGATAGGAATCGACGGCCAGCGCAATCTCCGCCCGGGAGCCGCTCGTGGTACTCACAATTTCAGCATGGGACAACGATCCATCTGAGAAAACGATGGCCAACCTAGACGTCTCTCGAAGGCTCTGCAGATCCGTCCGCAGTACTGCGCCAGGGAATAGATGCGTGTGCGAGGCCACGGCCCGGCTGACGTCTTCATCGGATTCACTCATGATCGCGGCTCTTCTCCTTCAGCTGCCCGGCCGAGTCGGCTCTTCCCGCGCACTCTCCTGCAATGGCCTCCGCACACCCGGACGAACCCCCTGCACGCTGGGGCACGCCCTGGCTTGCCGAGATTCTACAAGTATCCACGGGGCGGAGCGAGAAGCGGACACGCCCGTGAGCGTCCCGGACCACCGCCTCTACCCGCGGCAAACAACCCGGCGGACTATCTTCACGTTGCTCGCCGCGGACGGAGCCGCTGAGGTCCTCCTGCAGATGCTCTGCCGAGCGAACCGAAACTGCAAGGCTGTACGAACAGGGGCGGCGGGCTTAGCCGGGGAAGGCTGCTTGCACCCACCATGCCCCATCCCTAAACATCCTCGCCTCCTGCATTGCCGGCACACAAGGAGACGGCAGATTGCCTGGGCAGTTCCTTCAACGATGCCGGCGACACTCATCCCGTTCGATGCGCCAGTGCGGTGTCGAGACCTTCAGAGGGTTGTGAGGATGGGCTGAGGACGCGCGGACATGATCCTTGCGCGATGAATACTAAGCATGCTTGGCTTTGATTGCCGCTGGGTTTCATCCGCGCCTTTCTCGGAGGGAGCTCGGTGGCTCTGCCGGTCAGGCGGTCGCCACTGTCCGCCTGACCGGGGTACCGGCCCGCTCATGCCAGGCGGCGGGTCGGCATCCCGGCGCCGTCCGGGCATCTGTGAGCCTGGTTGCGGAGCCAGGAACCAACAAGATAACTGACCATGGAGGGATCGAACATGCGGATAAGCCATATACCTCTGCGTTTAGTGACGGGGGCGTTCATTCTTAATTCGGGCTGGGGCAAACGCGACCTGGGTAAAGACAGCGCGGCCGGATTGCAGTCCATGGCTGCCCGGGTCATTCCGTCAGTGGCTGAGCTCGACCCCGGACGCTTCGGCAAGCTTCTGAGTTTCGCTGAGCTGTCTTTGGGCGCGGCCCTGCTGGCTCCCTTCATTCCCAGCCGTGTGGCCGGTCTGGGACTCGGAATCTTTTCCGGGTCGATGATCACCATGTACTTGAAATCACCGGAAATGACCCTCGACGACGGCGTCCGCCCCAGCGCCAAGGGCACGCCGCTGGCCAAGGACATATGGATGGTCGGCATCGCTGCCGCACTCATCCTGGACCGCAAACACCCACGGACGAAGCGTTAGACGACGCTCGTTCTGCCCCGAGGCGGGTGATACTTCATCTCCGCACGGTCCGGTGATTGACGTCAAAATGTTGCCTGTACGACGGCAGGGCAGTTTGCCGGGCTACGGGCGTCTGTTTTCGTGACCCAGCCCCAAGCGGGTTTGGTCCCTACTCCGTTATGTGACTGCCGCGCCGGTGCGCCGGACGGGCGTGGAGCGGCATCGGCTTTGATCCCCGGATCCTGGCCTCGTAGACATCATGGGCCGGCAAAGGCGGTGTCGTCCCGGAGCTGGACCGGGCCCGAAACGAGATCCATCAGGTCCACGAACACCCTGCGGTTCGATTCAAAAGCCGCGACGGCATGGGAGACGACCTCGGCCTTCTCCGTGGAGGTAAGCTCCAGCTGGTCCAGCCGGGTGCGGTAGGCATCCTTGTAGGGTTTGATTTTCCCGATGTGGTCAAAGGCGTAAAAGTGCAGCCTGTCCGGAGAGAGACCGTAGTGCCGCTGGACAAGCGTCGAAATGATCTGGCCACCGGAAAGATCACCAAGGTAGCGAACATAGTGCTGGGCCAGCAGGTAGGAGGTGGACGCGGCCCCTGCCAGTTCGTCTGCGTAGGCCCTGCTGGCAGGGGTTATCAGAAAGTCGCCCTCGGCGGGTCGGCTCTCCCAGCCGCGACCAAAGCACTGAACGAGATCGCTTTCCAAAGCGGGTACGCGTTCCAGTGCCGGATCATGGAAATCGCGCAAGCGGGAGTCAGAGGTACGGCGCAACGCGCCTTCAAACGCCCGGTAGATCAGGAGGTTTTGTCTCAGCAGCCAGCCAACATGCTGCCCCTTCAGCCGCCCTGCCAGCAACTCACTGATGAATGTCGAATTCTCCGCATGCTCGTGCGCCGCGGCTGTCTGAACCCTGAGGTCCTCTGAAAGGGCTGCCATCAAAGCCTCCAAAATTCTGATCCCGAGCGCCGGGAACCCTGCACGTCGTGAGGACACTCTGACACAGACACGTCACATCCGGTAGGAACACGGCAGCTCTGCCCACGGCACGGATCGCGTCGGATTGCCGCTGGAGCGCTCAGCCGCCGCGTGCCTTTCTCGTCGCCGCGTCATTGGCCTTTCGCAGCGCTTCGACCAACTCTTCCTTATTCATTTTCGAACGACCCGCTACACCGAGCTCGCGGGCCCGTTGATAGAGATGCTCCTTGGAGGCATTGGCATTCACACCACCGGCAGTGGGTTCTCGGGAGCCTAGCCCCTCCTCTGCGTGCTGGTCCGAAGGGCCCCGCTCCTCTTTTGGCTCCCAATGATCCCCGACCTTCTCGTAGCTGTGCTTCAGCGAGGCAAAGGCTGTGCGGGCCGCACGGCTCTGGTCGTTGTCGTAAGAGTCCATGGCAGCGTCGTACGTCTTGGCAAACGCGTCCTGGGCCTTCTGGTCAGAGCGCTGCAAGGTCGATGGGATCTCGTCCTTGCGGGCATGACTGTTTTTACCGGTCTTTGGCATGGTCCTGCGCCCCTCGCGAAGCGTCCTGATCGAGATTGTTCGACCATTCTAGGTCTGAGGATAAACTGTGATCAGGGTGAATGACGGCGGCGCCCTGGCATGGCAAGTCCCAAGCGGTTAAGACCAGCCCCTGACATGGACTTCGGGCAGATGAGCACTCTTCGGTGTCTTGACCGGAGGCGAAAGACACGATGAGGTAACCCACCCAAACGTCTCAAAGACGAGTGCCTGTCATCGGCAGCTTCCGAGCGAACAGCCACGATAGCGGCGCTGAGCGTTAACCCGCCACTTCTTCGTGCGTCCACGGACGAACCGCTCCTTACACCCCGCCGCCATAGACGGAGTTATAGGGCTTTACCCAATAAACGGTTCCGAACCACATACTTGTACACCTTTCGTACGTGCGCAACGCGTCGCTCACGCCCCGCCACAGCAGCACACATGCCTTCCCGCCGTCGGCGGACATGGTCACTTCCCTGGCTCGGGCATGAGGGTATGCGGCTCTTCTTCCGGTGCTGCCCGTTTGGGTGGGGTCCGCCTGAGGTGGGCTCGTGTCGCGGGGGAGTTCTGCCCATTCCCGCCGCCGCGACGGCGCCGCTAGTGTGGTGGGACCAGGTAGTCCAACAGGGGGTAACGATGAAGAAGCTCAAAACTGTCGTCGCGGCAACGATCACCGGTCTTTCTCTCAGCGCAGGGGCGTTGGTGCTGGCCGCCCCGGCGCACGCTGACTTCAACACCTATCAGGTGGTCCGGGATACCAATTCCGCGTGCGCGGCCGAACTCCGTGCGGCGATCAAGGCATACGGCGGGGCGGTAACGGCAGTTACCCCTTGCCACTGGAACAAGTATCAGCAGAAGTACATCGGCAGCTTCGGCTACAACTACTAAGTACCACCCGTCCGGGTTGGTCATGGGCGGAAACAAGGCGGTCACCGGTGTCTGCGACCGCTCTGCTCGTTGGCTAGTGCCATATGTGCCCGAGGCTACGGCCCCCCAGCGCGGGAGGGCGTATGCGACTGGCGAGGCTCGGGGGAAACTTCGACTCCATTGAGGGCGATTCTCGGCTTGCCGCGAAGCACGACGGTCATATCCGCGTAGCCCCTCGAACTCAGAGAATAAGGTCGATCAAATTCGTGGACGGCCCGGGGAGATTCACCTTGGATCCAGGCGAAAATCATACTGCCGCAGTTGAGTCCAGCACTCCGGCGGCCATGGAAACGCACGCAACACCCACGCTCGTCGGGCTCCACGCGATGCGCCGCGCCGCCGTCAACGTTGCCACAATAAACATGACCGCCAAAGCGGCCCCGACGGACAGGGGATTCGACATCACACCGCTCAGGATCACGCTGATCGCCGCCAGTTGGACGGGGTTTCGAAGCACCGCCACAGCCGGATCGCCCGGTCCGGAGCCACCTCCAGTAACAACACCACCGTGGTCAAAACCATCAAAAGGCCGACCCGAGCGACGTCGGGACGAGATGCGTAGTAAAGCAGCCCGGAATGTCTCCGACATGTGAAAACAGCGGTGGATAATCCCGGACCGCGAGACCCGGGCACACCACCAGGGCAGCCGGTTTTACGGCCCCAAGCAGCGACGCGTCCCACCTGGGCGGAGATCGAGCTCCCACGGTGGCCTCGCATGTGCGCCCGGCCCTGCAGCAGATGCTCGACGCGATGGCTACGCCGGCGTGGATCCGCAACGGACGTTCGGACTTTCTGGCCTCCAACCTCCTCGGCCGCGCCCTGTACTCGCCCATGCTTGAGACCGCCGTCGACACTCCCAACACTGCCCGGTTCGTGTTCCTGGACGAACGCGCCCAAGACTTCTACGGCGACTGGGGAGCGACCGCGGCCGACATGGTCGCTGTCCTTCGCGCCGAGGCGGGCCGCAAGCCATATGACAAGAAACTCACCGATCTTATCGGTGAGGTGGCCACCCGCAGCGACTATTTTCGTGCCCAATGGGCCGCCCATGACGTGCACGAATTCCGCTGCCGGACAAACACTCCATCATCCCGTCGTCGGCGCGCTCGAACTCTCGTGGGAGTCCGTGCAGCTAAAAGCCGACCAAGGACTGACCATGTCGATCTACAGCGCCGAGCCGGGCTCGGCCACCACCGAAAGACTCCAACTCCTCGGCAGTTGGGCCAGCGAACAAAGGACCAACGCGGTGTGACGATTCCTGCCCCACGGCTGACGCGTCCGGCAACGAGCTGGGTATGCTCCCGCCCGCGACCGACGCACGCCCGGGCCGAAAGATTCCCCATAATCCCGCCCTCTTGGATTACACCCCAACCTGACGTCAGACAGACCCCGAGAACCCGTCAGATTAGGGCCAGAAAGCCAATTCTCGGACACGGGTCCCATCCGGTCTTAGAGCCAAACCTGACACTTAACCACCCAAAACGTATTCACCCTCGCGCCACCCCTGCCTCCACCTGGCCAGCCACATTGAACGCCCGGTTCCGCCCCGCCGCCTTGGCCTGGTAGAGGGCCTCGTCCGCCGTCTGGATCAGGTCCTCCAGCGACGGCCCGGAACAGGGGGTCGACGCGATCCCGTAACTGACCGTAGGAAAGCTCAGTCCGTCCGGCGCCGGAGCAGCGGCCAGGCGGCGGCTGATGTCCGCCGTGATGGCTCCCGCCGCAACCTCGTCGGCACCCGGCAGCAGGATTACGAATTCTTCGCCGCCGTATCTGGCCACCAGATCCGTCCGGCGCACTGACCCTTCGCAGGCCGCGGCAAACGCCCGGATTGCGGCGTCACCGGCGGTATGGCCGTGCGTGTCATTGATGGTCTTGAAGTGGTCGAGGTCGGCGAGAACGACGGCGGCCACCGCACCTGTCCGCTGCGCGGCAGCAAGCTCGCGTCCTGCCAACTCCATGAACGCCTCACGGTTCAGGAGCCCGGTCATACCGTCCCGGCTGGCCCGTTCGTTGAGTGCGGTGATGAGTTGGTCGTTGCTGAGCACGGTCATGCTGAAGGAGACCAACACCAGCAACATGAGCAGCAGCATGCACGTGATGGCCGGGCTGAAGAACGAGCTGAGTATTTCGCTGGTGGGCCCATCCACCAGGTACACCACGGCCCGGCATCCGAAATAGCCCACCAGGATGGCTGCGACAACCAACAACGGCCGGTGCGCCTGGGACGCCGGAGATTTCAGCATGGCCAGTTCCCGCACGGCCAAGGCCATCCCCACTGCCATCGAAACGAAGTAGACCAGACCGCCAGGCCAGACTCCGTCCGTGCTTGTTTCCAGGAACGAAGCAAAGGCCGTGGCCCCTGGAGCGACAAAGAACGGCCATAACGGAGCCCTCAACCCCCGAAGGGAACGGAATCCAGCCCACACACCGTAAGCGCCCGCTACCAACAGCGCATTTCCGAAAGGATTCGCCGCCCAGGTCCAGTCAGTGCCTTTCAACCAGTAGGCGGCGTTGCCCACCAGCCAGCAACCCAGCGCAACGCACCAGCAGGCGCTGTACAGGGATCGGGTCCGCCGATAGGACCCCAAAAACAGCACGCACAGCGTCAACGTCACGATTGCCAACGCCAACTTCAAACTCACCAGATCCAGCATCAACGCCCCCATCCAACGGACCAGCTTAAAGCCTTCCCTTGGATGGGCCGAACATGACGCGGCGGGCTGCGTGCAGCAGGCCTCAGCGAGCGCCCGCAGTCACCTTCTCAACCACGTTTTCTGTCGCCGCCCAGGACGCGAGGAGCTTCAACGCCTCTTCACTGGAGCTCCCGGGAACGGCTGGGTAGACGGTGACGTGCAGGCCCGTGTCTTCATCGAGCTCCAACTGTTGGTAGGTGAGCTCCAAAGCCCCCACCACCGAGTGGTGGAAATTTTTCATGCCCGAACGGTGGCGCCGCACATTGTGGGCTGCCCACAACGTACGGAATTCCTCGCTCCGCATGGACAGCTCACCCACCAGTTCGGCAATGCCCTTGTCGTGCGGGAAACGTCCGGCATGGCGGCGAAGGATTTCCACGTTGGTGTTCTTGGCCCGTTCCCAATCGGGGTAGAAGTCCTGTCCGCGCGGATCCAGGAAAATGAACCGGGAGTGGTTCGCCGGCCCGGCCGTGCTGCGGAAGAGGTCGTAATACATGGCGTAGCCCAGGGCATTCGCCGCCACCACGTCCATGCGGTTGTTCGCGATGAGGGCCGGGGCGCCGGTGATGGCGTCCAGGAAGTACTGCAACGCGGGGTCCAGGGTGGGGCCCGCCTTCTTGGCCTTGGTCCGGTTGCCGCGGTTGGCTGTGCGGGCAAGGTCGTACAGGTGGTCCTGTTCGGCACGGTCCAGCTGGAGCGCCCCGGCGATTGCGTCCAGCACGCTGTCAGATACTCCGGTCAGGTTTCCCCGCTCCAAGCGTGTGTAGTAGTCCACGCTCACTCCGGCCACGCGTGCCACTTCGTCGCGGCGCAGGCCGGAAACACGGCGACGGGCACCGAACGATTCGATGCCTGCCTGCTCAGGGGTGATTCGTGCGCGGCGGGACATAAGGAACTCCCGCACCTCCGATCGATTGTCCATGGTCAACACGTTACGACCCCGCGCGTTTGTTGTGAGAGGTTCTGCTGGAACCCGTATAGACCGGGCCTCCCACCAGGCGTTCCGCTCGTGATCGGATAACTCCCAGTTGTTCGTTAGGGAGGCCAATCCATGCCAGAGACTGTTGCTGCCACGCGCCGCGAGGTCGACGCCCATCCCGTTGCCCGCTGGGCCGGGGTGTACGCCATGTCCTTCGGGGCCTTTGCCCTGGTGGCGTCCGAGTTCATGCCCGTCAGCCTGCTCACCCCCATGGCCCAGGACCTTCAGGTCTCGGAAGGCTTGGTGGGCCAGGGCATCGCAATATCGGGACTGTTCGCCGTCCTCACCAGCTTGTCCATTTCCACGCTGACCGGAACCATGAACCGGCGGACGTTGCTGCTCGCTTTGACCGCCTTGATGGGTGTTTCAGGGGCCCTGATCGCCCTGGCGCCGGGATACCTGCCGTTCATGGTGGGTCGCGCTTTCATCGGCGTCGTGATCGGCGGCTTTTGGTCCATGTCCGCTGCCACCGCCATCCGCCTGGTTCCCGCACCACGGGTTCCCCGTGCCCTGGCCATCGTCAACGGCGGCAACGCTTTGGCCACTGTGCTGGCGGCACCGCTGGGCAGTTACCTTGGCTCACTGATCGGTTGGCGCGGCGCCTTTTTCTGCCTGGTTCCGGTGTCCGTCGTGTGCCTGGCGTGGCTTTGGTTTTCGCTGCCGTCCTTGGCGGCACCGTCGGCGACCAGCCCGACGGCGGCAACAGGCCCGACGTCGGACCCTGGGTTTTCGTCGCGGGCACCAAAGGTGCGCAGCATCTTCGCCATCTTCACCGCGTTCCGCCAGCCCGCCGTCGCCTGGGGAATGGCCGCCTGCGGCGCCTTCTTCATGGGTCAGTTCATCCTGTTCACCTACGTCCGGCCCTTCCTGGAAACCGTGACAGGGGCGGACGTGACATCCGTATCGCTGGTCCTCCTCGTCCTTGGGGTGTCCGGCTTCGCGGGCACCGCGCTCATTGGCCGTTTCCTGGGCGCCGGGCTGTACCGGACCCTTACGGTGATTCCGGCCGTCATGGCACTCATTGCGGCGGCCCTGGTCCCGTTCGGTGCGGTCTTCGCCGTCGTCGTGGTTCTCCTAGGCGTGTGGGGGCTGCTGGGGACGTCGGCGCCTGTGGGGTGGTGGAGTTGGGTGGCGCAAGCCATGCCCCACAACGCCGAACAGGGCGGCGGACTCATGGTGGCCGTGGTGCAGACGTGCATCGCGCTCGGGTCCACGCTCGGCGGTGTTTTGTTTGACTCGTTCGGCTTTGAAAGCACGTTCCTGGCCAGCGCCGGTGTGCTGGTGCTGGCCGGGTTCCTTGCCTGGCAAACCAAGCGCGTGACCACCGGACCGTAGTTGGCCTTTGCCGGCAGTTGTTGTAAATTTGCGGGACGAACGTAGGCAGACGCAATCCGTTCGGTGGGCCTGCTCGCAGCGGTCAAAGCATCGCGAACCCCACCGATCTTGATGCAGCCGGCACCACCTGATGGCTTATCGGGCAGGTAGCCGGCGGCATATTGCGAAAGGTGCCCTGCATGTCTGCAATTCCCTCGTCGGTCCCCGAACTTCTTGAGGACGAACTCCGCAAGCGACTGGCTTCCCTGGATCTGGAAGCCAAAGTCAGGCTGCTGTCCGGCAAGGACCACTGGAGCACGTACGCCGAGGAATCGATCGGGCTCCGCTCACTGATCCTGTCCGATGGAACCGTCGGAATCCGGGGCGTCCGGTGGACCGAGGCCGGGACCTCCATCAACATCCCCTCAGCAACGGCCATTGCCTCCAGTTTCGATCCCGAACTTGCCCGTTCCATGGGATCCGTCATCGGTGCTGAGGCCCGGCGAAAAGGTGTGGACGTTGTCCTGGGGCCGGTAGTCAATCTGCAGCGCACACCCTACGGCGGCCGCCACTTCGAAGCCTTCAGCGAGGACCCCCAGCTCACGGCCAGCATGGGGGCGGCCATGGTGGCAGGCATCCAGGCTGAGGGGGCAGCCACCACGGCCAAGCACTTCATAGCCAACGAGGCCGAAACCGACCGCATGAACTCCAACTCCGTCGTCTCCGAACAGGTGCTTCGCGAGGCGTATCTGAGGCCCTTCGAAGCGATTGTGGAGGCCGGCGGCCTGGGCGTCATGTCCTCCTACAACAAGGTGAACGGAACACCGGCCATCCAGTCGGAGCTGATCACTGAGGTCCTGGAGCGGGAGTGGGGTTTCGATGGCCTGGTGGTCTCGGATTGGGGAGCAATCAGGAACGTGGATGCCGCGTCCAGCGCGCGCGGCGGCACCGACCTGGCCATGCCCGGCCCCAGGACGGCGTGGGCCGACGGCCTCCTGGACGCTGTCCGTGAAGGGCGTGTCCCGGAACGGATCGTCGACGGCAAAGTGCTCCGTCTCCTGCGGCTGGCCGCGCGGGTGGGCGCGCTCCAGGGCATCGCTCCCTTGGTAGACCGTGAAACCCTCCCAACCCCGCCGCTCGCGGAATCACGCGGAATTGGCCGGAAGCTGCGGGATGCGGGGAGCAAGGGCATGGTCCTCCTGCGGAATGAGGGAGGATGCCTGCCGTTGCCGCCGAGTGTAGAAAAGATCGCCGTGATCGGTCCTGGAGCAGTGACACCACGAACCAACGGCGGAGGCAGCGCGGCCGTGGTTGCACCCGCTGCAGTCCCTCCGCTGGAAGCAGTGAAAGCCGCCCTTCCCGGTGCGGAAATCCAGTACGCCGAAGGGGTCCGTCCTTACACACTCGTGAAAACCCTCTCAGCCGCGAACGGCAGCGCACCCGGTGGCCCTGGAGTGGTTCTGATCGATTTTCTCGACGCTGAAGGTGCGGTCCTGGGAAGCGAACGCCGTCACCGCTGCGACACCCTGACGTATGGCATGGGCTATCCGGAGGGTGTCCCGGAAGATGCCGTCACGGCCATCCGCGCCAGTACCCGCCTCAGCGTGGACGCAGCGGGCGATTACGTGTTCGCGGCGGCCGGATCCGGCTACGCCCATGTGACCGTTGACGGAGTCACGCGCTTGGACGACGAATTGGTCCCCATCAATTCCGACGCCGTGGTGGGAATGTCCCTGCCGCCCCAGGGCCTTATCCAGCTTTCGATGACCCCGGAACGACCGCTGGATATCGTCTTCACGTACACGCCGGCACAGAAGACCGTGGCTTCCCTCCGGCTGGGCTTCGAAACGGCAGCCCCGGATCCCGATGCGCTGATCAGGGAGGCCGTTGAGGTTGCCCGCCACGCTGACGTGGCCCTCGTTTTCGTCGGCACCAGCTCCGAAGACGAAGCCGAAGGTTTCGATCGGTCCACCCTTGCACTGCCTGGTCGGCAAGACGACCTCGTGGCCGCCGTTGCCGCCGTCGCCCCTCAGACAGTGGTGGTGGTCAGTTCCGGCGCGCCGGTCCTCCTGCCGTGGCGGACGCACGTGGATGCGATGCTCCTTTCATGGTTCGGTGGCCAGGAGATGGGGTGGGCGTTGGCCGACGTCCTCACTGGTGCAGCCGAGCCCGGGGGCAGGTTGCCGGTCACTTTCCCGGCCGATGAGCAGAACCTGCCGTCACCGCGGCCTCACGATGGCGACGTTGACTACAGCGAAGGGCTGGACATCGGTTACCGCGCCCACGCCCGCGCTGGAACCGGGCCGGCGTATCCGTTTGGCCACGGCCTGGGTTACAGCGCCTGGGACCTTTCGGCGATGTCCATAGAGAAGCACGCCGTGGGGGTGGACGTGGCAGTAACGCTGGGCAACGTTGGCGGCCGGGAATCCCGCCAGGTTGTCCAGGTGTACGTCTCGCGGGAGACGACCGGCGTCGTCCGGCCTGCCCTCTGGTTCGCAGGTGCGGCAGTCTCCGAGCAGGGGCCTGGAGCGGAGGAGACCGTGACCGTGCCTGTTCCGCGCCGCCTGTTCGAGCACTGGGACGAGGACTCCGGATCGTGGCGCCTTGAGCCCGGTACGTTCCGGGTACATGCCGGACCGTCCAGTGCTGACCTGCCGTTGGCGATGGACGTGGCGTTGTAAGACTGGCCGGCTTTGGGTTCGGCTGGGCTGCTGCGCCTAGGCTGTGGTTTGGAAGGTGCGATTCACTCCACAACATCAAACGACGGAGGAAAACCATGACCGAAGCAAACACCACCGCACTCGCGCAACAGCTGAAGGCCCTGCACGAGGCACCCGAAATCCTGAGTGTCGTCAATGTGTGGGACGCCGTCAGTGCCACCACGGTTGCAGCACTGCCCGAAACCAAGGCAATCGCTACGGCTGGCCACTCCATCGCAGCGGCCTACGGTTACGCCGACGGAACCATGCCCCTGGACGTGGCGCTCAGCGGAGTGGAGCGGATCGTCAAGGCAGTGGACCTGCCGGTCACGGCAGACCTCGACGACGGCTACGAAGACCCTGCCGAAACCATCCGCCGGGCGATCGGCATCGGAGTCGTGGGCGCCAACGTCGAGGACCGCTTGCGGCCTTTCGACGAGGCAGTAGCCCGCGTGCAGGCCATCATCAAGGCCGCCGAAGACGAAGGCATCGCCTTCCAGCTGAACGCCCGCACCGACGCGATCGCCAAGGGTGGCGACCGCCCGATCCAGGAGAGCATCGAAGACGCCATCGCGCGTGGCCGCGCCTTCCTCGACGCCGGCGCTTCGCTGGTTTTCGTGCCCGGCGCGCTGACTCGCGAGGTCATCGAGCCGTTGGTTGCCGGCCTCGGACAGGGCAAGCTCTCGGTCATCGGCGCCCCCGGTGCCCTGCCCGCAGCCGAACTCCAGGAACTCGGTGTGGCCCGGGTTTCCTATGGTCCGTTCACGCAGCGGGTTGCCCTGCGTGCCTTGCAGGACCTGGCCTCCGACCTCTACGGCTCAGGGGTCATCCCCAAGGACACTCCTGCGCTGAACTAACTTCCAGCCCTGAGGTGGTCCCGTCGCTGTCACAGTGGCGGGACCATTTTCATGAGCCGGACCTTTTCATGAGCCCGATCGCGTATCGAACGCCGCCGCCGATTCCCTCAGAAGCCGGGCGAGCGTGTCCACGGGCAAGCTCGTGGGCCTTCGCCGCTCAAACCGCCGCAAGGCGATATGCCTGGTCCCCAGGCCGGGAACATCCAGGACATCCACCTGGTCCTGGATCACGCCGGTCAGCGCGAGCGTAGGCACAATGGCCACACCTTCTCCGGCCGCGACCAAGGCGAGCGCCGTCAGCGTATCTGCGTATTGGTGGACCGTCTCTATGCGGACGCCTGTTGAATGACGCAGCCGGCCGAGCACCGCGATGTTGGCCGCAGACGGCTCGACTCCCAACCAGGGCAACGGCAAGCGGCTAAGGTCGATGCTTTCCGTGGCCAGCAACGACCCTGCCGGAACCACCAGTTTCCAGGGTTCGTCAAGCAGGGGTTCCTCCACCATTCCCGATGCCAGCGGCTGCTGCTCTGCCGCCGTCGAGTCCTTTTCCACCACCACGGCGTCGAGTTGGCGTTGCCGGAACAACCGCATCAGGGGCGGGAAGCTGTCCTCGACGATTTCGATCTTCAACTGCGGGTACATGCTGCGCCATTCGGGGATCCGCGGTATCACTACTGTCCGCATGAAGCTGGTGAAGCCACCCAGCCGGACAACACCGGCCACCTTGGCCTCGCCTTCCATACGGGTCCGGGCAACATTCAACGCCCTTTCAATCTCTTCGCCGGCTTCGGCCATGGCGAGACCCGCGGGCGTGAGCACTGATCCTTTCGGCGTCCGGACCAGGAGAGCTTGGCCTGCTTCGCTCTCGAGTTTGCTCAGCTGCTGGGACACGGCCGAGGGCGTAATCCGCAGTTCGTCGGCCGCCGCGAGGACCCCTCCCGTGCGGGCGACGGCGAGCAAAACGAGGATTCGGCGCGGGTCCATTTCCATGTTAAGAGATCCTAAATACCGGCTTCAGATAAATGCAATTGAACTAAACAAATATCTCCAGCAAGATCTATCTCAGGGCCACTTCTGCAGGCCCACACCACACCAAAAATCCGCTTGCCGCTCGGCTGGCGCCAACTCGTGAAAGGACTGAAATGGAAATGCTGTGGGAAGTTGTTGGATGGACCGGTGCGGCGGCGATGCTTGGCGCTTTCATGTCAGTTTCCATGGGTTGGCTGAAGCCGGGAATCAGCTTCCAGGCCGTGAACCTGTTCGGCGCCTGCGCGTTCATTCTTAACGGCTTGCTTCATGGCGCGTGGCCCTCTGTTGTCACCAACATTGCCTGGTTCCTGATTTCCAGCATCGCGATTCTCCGCATGCGCGCCAAGCAGCGGGCGGTGGCGGAAACCGTCGCGCCCACCGCGGAGGTCAGGGAATTCACGACGACGGACACCGGCACCCATGTGGTGGTCCCGGTGGCCAAGTGCGCGTAGGCGGCTCACGCCCGGCGGTCTGTTGATTGATGCATGAGAGTGCCCCCAACCCTTGGATGGGGGCACTCCGCGTTGTCTTAGTCCTGGCGCGAGGCGCAGCCAGCGAATGGAGCGTAAGGCTATCCGCGCACGGTGACAGAGAACTTCCACACAACTTTCCCGGTATCGGTCATGATGAAGCACTGACTCGCGCGGGTCCAGGAGGAGTTCATCGTCAGGCGCTTCGTGTTACACGCGGACTGGGTGCTGAAATCTGTCGGGTAAAGATATGAGTAGCCCGCAGCCTGCGCCGGCGCCGCAGCCGCGAGGCCTCCGACGGCAACCGCGATAGCTGCAGTAATACTGGCAATGGTGTTTCGACGCTTCATAATTTCTCCCCAAATAGGCCTGAACGAATACGGCCAAACTACCAGCGCGAACTTGGCACCAAAATGGGCAGAAGTGCCCATAACGGGTTTCGAAATACTGATGCATTAGTGGCGGCTTGGGTTTGGGCTCGAATCATGGTTGCATGATCACGGCAAAGGTCTAGTCCCACCAGAGTTCCACGATGGGACTGCAGTTCGTTTCTGTGGAGACAACGGTGATCTCATCGCAGGCTTGTGCCAGTTCCCGTTGAATGGCGGGGAGGTCAGGGACCGCCAGGGCGAGGGTGGCGTTCTCAGTGTCCGAAAGATGGATTGGGATTGCACCAGCAAGCCGGTTCCATCGTCGAAGGAGCACTGCGAGTTCCGTACGAGTGCCTAAGTTGTCAGCGCCTTCCCATTCGAGGGCCTGAACGACGTCGCCTGGGTTCTCGACCTGGACGGCGACCAGGTTCCCCACACCGGTGCTGTACGCTGGCACTTCTGCCGGAAAGACTACTGGCCGGGCTGTGGTGTCCGCTGGTTCGTCGCCTGTGGTGGTTTTGACGGTGTATTCGTGCAGTGCCTGTTGTTCAGCTTCCGCGTCGAGTAGGGGCGGGAGGTCGTCGGACTCTTGACCCTGTTCTTCCCAAGCCTCGATACGTTCCTCAGGGTCTGAGGGTTCCACGCTGTAAGTGAAGACATGCCATGCCGGTAGTTTCCCTGTCAGTTCCCGTTGAACCCGCCATAGCGTCTCGCCGTCCAGATCGGGTTCCCAGATCAGCGCCGGCGCCCCCGACGGTGTCACTGCTTGGACCGTAGTCGGAAACCCGCTTCCCGCGAGAAAACCTTGAAACTCGTCCACCCTTGTCACGTCACTACCTATCTTTTCCGTTGTTTGAGGGCTTCGAATCTTAGCGTCCGACCGGTGGGACATCCCTGTTTTCCCGTCCGGCACGGGCTTCGGCTAGGGTGAAGAATTTGGTGTCGGGGTGGTGGTGGCGGAAGTCAAGGAGTATGCCACGCCCGTTGGGGACGTAGAAGTCTTCGTTGAAGGGATCAAGACCCAAGTGGCGGCAATAGGTGACAAGCATGTCATGGGTGAACCGTTCAGTGGTCCTGAACGCTTTATAAGCTGCGGTGTCCTCGAAATCAGCGAACGCTGTGCCGTACCTATCGAATACCCACTTGTCATCGTTGATCAGGCTGACATAAGAACCGTACTCTTCAGAGCCCATCATCATGATCTTGCGGGCGCCGTGTCTTCCCCGGTGCTCGGGATAGCTTTTCTTGTCCACTGAGTGCGGGATTTCATCGACGATCACGAAGTGGATGCCACGCTTCTTCGCGTACTCGAAGTAGAGCACTGAGCTGAGGTCAGATCCGGACGCGGAATCGCTCACAGCCGCTGTCCAGTTCGGGTTCGTGGTCTCTAGGAAGAGGTGTTTGCTTCCGCTACCAAGGGGTAGCAATCTGGCGAACCGCTCCTCCAGCGTCCCGGTGGCCTCGACCATTAAGGCATTGGCTTTTACCTGAATGTCTGCTTCATTACTTTCGTGCCAAACCTTGGCTGATTCATCCAACGGAGCGTTAATGAAGGACAGTGTGTTCGTCACTGGCGCCCACCTGCTGCCGAGCAACAACTGGTCGGCAAGTTGATCCGCCTGGATCAAATATCTCTGCATTTTGACCGAATCCTCATCTCTACGTTCTCAACCCACCGTGGCAGGCGCTGATTGCGGTGACATCATCCGCGCTGTCGAACGGGAGGGCGTAGATAACCTCAGAACCCGTTGGGACGCACTGCTCTCCTCAGGTGCTGGAACCAAACGGCTGGTGCAATCCCGATCCATCTTTCGGACACTGGGAACGCCAATCTGCGCCCTTGTAGACCAGATCTTTAGCGGATTCACACCGAACAGCACTACAGGGTGCGCTCGATTGGAGGTACGGTTCGGTCTTCCCGACCAGCCCGTGCCTCAGCTAGCGTGTAGCCGTCTTCCGGACGAGGTTCTCCCCGGAAGCCAATCATGATTCCCCTACCATTCGGGACGTAGAACTCCTCGCTGAACGGATCAAGACCTAGGTGCCGGCAATAATCGACGAGCATGTCGTGTGTGAACCGATCTGTCGTCAAAGTTGAGGTATAGGCATCGATATCTTCGAAATCCAAGACCGTGCCCCCTCTCGCGAAAGACCATTTACCCTCGTTGTCCAGGTAGACACCTGTCACAGCATCGCCCGGTCCCAGTAGCAGGAATCGGCGAGACCCGTAGCGGCCTCGCTCCTCGGGATAGTTCTTCCTGTCAAGGGTGTGTGGGGTTTCTATGACAATGACAGACCTGACTCCCCGTTTTTCGGCGTATTCGAGCTTCAGCATCGAGCTGAGATCAGGACCCGTGTAGGCATTATTGTTCACCGCAAGCGTCCAGTTAGGATCGACCGTTTCCAGAAACATTGTCTCCCCTCCGGCTGCGAGAGGCAGCAGCTTGCTGAAAAGCTCCACAAGCGAACCCGAAAGTTCGGTTTTCCTGAGGTTTGTATTGTCTGCGTAACTGGAGGCGTAGCAGTCGAACCAGACTTGAGCTGCTTCCTCAAGCGGCGCGTTGATGAACGATAACGTATTCGTAATCGGTGCCCACCTGTTGCCCAGCAGCAACTGGGCAGCCAACTTATCGCCCTTTGTCACTCGCGCCGGCATCGATCTCCCCTTCCTGCGGGTCGGAAATTTGTCACTAGGGTAGCGGCATCCATTGCGGATAGCCTTCGGTCAGAATTTTTTGCTGAGCTTTGGACAGAGAGGGGTCGTTTGCCAGGATTCTCATGAAGTGGGGCAGACCACGGACACTTTCGTCACCATCTTTTCTCAGAGGGCGATCTAGCTCAAATACATAGTGCTTGAATGTTTTCCCAGTGGGATCGGCGGGGTCAAGAATGTCGTACTGAAGATCTGGGCGGTTGTTGCCGACGATCTTATTGCTGGCATTGACTTGTTTCTGGTTGATCCTGATGTTGGTTGCCTTGTTCGCCACCGCGTTCTGGATGAGTTGCTCGAGCTTTTGAGCTTGGTACGCAGCAGTCTAGAGTCAGTGCACCTTGAAGTGATTGGTGACCTGGCCAGCCAGGGCTGTTATGAATTCACCGTCTTCCCCGCGGGACCACCGTTTCGCCACAGCATCGAACGGATAGACAAAGAAATTTGTTCGTTCCGAGTGGACCGCCAGCTCCCTGCCCCGGGAGTCTTCGGCAATTACCCACTCCAGGGGCGTGGTCCTGACCAAATGCTCGCCAAAGGCCGCTCCGGCCGCATTCAGATACGGTTGAGGGTCTGCGGGTCCGTCCGGACTGGCCCGCCAGGTGGCAAGCAAAAGATTGTAGAAATCCCTCACACTGCCCGCGTCGTTGAGATCTACCCCCGCACCATCGGCGAGACCAAGACAACTAGTCAAAAACTCACGATGGTCATCACTCAGCGTCGACAGCATCGGCTCCTCATGCCCATCGACGCTTGCCACGGTCTTCTTCCAGTTAAACAATCCCATCCCCCTAGACAACCACTACCTGCCCGGCCGGTAAAACTCCTGTCAGTCGTGAAGACCTGCTCAAAGCGTGTTTGCGAACCAAAGGACGGGCAACCAGTGTTTCCTACTTCCAAGGAACTGGGACATCCTAGGGCCGGCGCACGAACCCGACACCCCGTAGGCCATGCTGGGCGGGTGGTGGGACCGGGAGAAGTCTCTAGGCTTTCCTCGGTGGGTTGTAGATGCCCGGGGGAAGGTCTACGGGTTCGCGGTTGCGGAGGACTTCAGGGATCAGGGACGCAGGAGCGAGCGGTGCCATTTGATGGTCGGTGTAGGTTGCGGAGTATTCGGCCGGGATCCAGGGTAGGTTCTGAGCCCCGAGCTTTTCGGCGAGCTGGCGGCGGTCGAGGGGTGCGTCGCTGAAAGACCTGTATAGACCGCCGGAGCGTTCGGTAGCTTCGGGGCCTAGAAATTTCCCGATTTCGGGTGCCAGCCGGGGGCCGGCCCATACCCACCAGAGTGGGTAGGGCGGGAATCCTACCCACTGCTCAGGTGGAAGCCGAAAGGACGGACGACGCTGCATGTCTTGGTCTCGTTCAACTTCGGCAGATGCGTAGACCGCGCCGAGCTCAGTCGCCACTGCAAGGAAAAACTGGCGAAGAGCGCTCCTGAGCTCTTTATCGGCGAGGGCATGCCCGTCCACGACCAACGTGATTCGGGTGAACGGGATACCCCGGCCAAGTTTGTGGGCCTCGATTTTGCCGTACGTGACCGGTGGCGGGTTCTTGTAGTAGATATCCCAGCCATTGGATTCATCGTTGTAAAACTCATCAATGAACCCATTTTCACCGCTCGAATCGAAACGAAACTGAAGGGGCTCGTACTTGCCGAAACGCACCGGAAGGGCTTCAGACAGGATCTCTTGGGCTAGGCCGAGATTGCGTTTCAGAAAGTCTACTGGGAGATCCTCTTCGAGGAGAATCCAATCAAGCCAGACTTCGTTGCGTACCCTTGGCTGTTCTGTCCGAGGCCGTTGCTTCTTTTCTGTCTTGGGTGTGGCCATACTTCCGAGGTTTTGCTCGTCAATGACCACTCCATGGCAAGATTTGGCCAATTTCCGGGCGAAGCGAACGCCATGGGGATCTCGGTCTCTTGGGTTCCTTCAACCTAGACTTGGAACGTTGTGGCGGCGTCAGCTAGAACCGCGGTGATCTCCTCCGGGACGTCCGCATCCCCGAGTGAGAATGGCCCATCGACAGTGAGGCTGTAGGCCATCTTCACACCTCGTAGCACCACACCGGTGTTATCTGAATTGCCTGGATCGGCGTGCAGCCCGCGGGTATTGCCCACCAACAACCACACCCTGTCCGCGGTAGGTGATCCAGGACAATAGACCGTCAGATCATAGGACATAAGGCACTGGCTCCCTTCCAAGAGCTATTTAGTGGAGCCCTGCCAAAGTGTCAGGGAGTTTCTCAAACTTGATCTTTCCATCCTTGATAAGCTGCATTACTTCTGCAGGGGTGTCCACGAGCTTGCCGGTCCCTTTCGTGTTTGCTCGTGTAGACGATCAGTACCCCACTACCTGGCTTGGTGGCGTCACCGTGCTCGGCGTACTTCAAGAGGTCCCCGATTTGGCTGGTCAGTCTGAACTGTTTCACGTTCTTAACTTCGATGACGTTGCCGGTGAGGTTTCCTCCGACCTTTTCCATGAGGTTCGGGAATCGCAATCTGCTCATGCCATCGACCTGCACGCCTGTTTTTCCGGACAGGCTGACACCCAGCAACTGTTCGACGGCGTGTTCACCCCATCGTCCGATCAGCAAAGCTCCCTTCGGCGGTGTGGCGAAGGGAGGGTTGAGATCGTCAAAGCCACAACTGTGCGCGGATGCCCTTTGCATGTGGGGCTGGTCGGTTCCCGGGGCGTTCTTTTTGTACACACCTGCAGTGACGACGAGGATAGACGATCCGGAAAGGGCACTGACCCTGCCGGCCCCGGCGATCGAGCAGACGGCTGGGTTGTTAGCTGCCTTTTCGATCGTCCTGATGGCGTCTTGGTGTCGGGTGAAGAAGGCGGCGGCTTTGGGGAGGATACGGCCTACGAGGGCGATGGCTTCGGCGGCTTTGAAGAGTTTGCCGATGGGGAGTACCCCGATGAGTGCCATGCCGCAGGCGCCGAGGTCGCCCTTGGTGAAGCAGTTGATGATTTCTGTGACTCCGAAGAAGTCCAGGAGGAGTTGTCCGCCTTCTTTGATGATGAAGTCTGTGATATCGCCTTCGCCAAGGGCCTCGTGTGCTTTTCGTAGTTCTTCTGCCGCTTCAGGACCTCCGGCAGCTTGGGCTGCTGTTAGTTCTTCGGCTGTGGCCGTTCCGGTGGTGTTAGCGCCGCTTTTGCCATGTTCGCGGCGGCGTCTTCTTCGCGCTGTTTGTTGGTGGCGGTGGTGACGGCTTCAGTAGCTGTGGCTGCGGCTGCGTCTTTTCCTGCGTTGATGGCTGATTGTTGTGCGTTGGCGGCGGCTTGGCTTGCCGTGGCTGCTGCGGCGGCGGCTTTGCTCGCTGACGTGGCTGCGTCTGCGGCGTGGGTTCGCGCTGTTTTGGCGTCGGCGCGGGCCTGATCGGCGGCCTGGCGGGCGGTTGCGAGGGATTGTTCGGCTTGGGCTGCGGAGTCTTTGGCCAGGTTGGCTTGATTCGCTCCAGCCCTTACTGAAGCTCACGAAGCGCAAGAGACCCTGCGGTTTGCGGTTCCTCTTGAACCTGACATGGAGCAAATGTGGGAGCGTCGTCGCGGTCGCTTGGAAGAGGACGGCACAGCGACTGTTCTGACAATCTCCGCCTATCTCTATGACGTCAACTTCGGCGACCGCGTGAACGTAATGCGATCGGCCGAGAAGGCGCTCGTTGTCACCGGTGTGGAACGAGACGCTCGTAACTTCACCTTCAGAGTCGTGCTGAAATCGCATGACCCCAAGGCCTGGCAGCCTCTGGCCTATGAACTTGGAGCAAGGATGCCTCCCCGATTTCATCTCTCCGCGGTTCTTCGCCATATCTTGTAGTGAGCCCCAGGCGCGGAAGTCGCGGACAGACTGTTCGCGTTGGGAAGCGATGGCGTAGATCCTGAGGAGACTGGCCGGACACAACCGCTAAGGCAGGCAGCGGAGGATGCAGGTGTCCGGGGAGAGATCCCTCACGGGCGCTTGAAGCCTCCGCAACCGTCTCCTAACCCTTTAGCTTCCAAGGGCACCCGACACCACATGAGCCTTGTAGACCCAGACTCTGATCAGAGGTTCCCCATGTCTGCCCGCGCTGCTACTTTGTGAGCATCTTGTCGCCAAAGAGGAACGAGTCATGAAGCTCACCATCAGCCTGCAGATCACACTTGACGGTGTCGCCCAGGCCAACGGCGGCAACAACGAGGAAATGGACCCCGGGTTCACTCGCGGCGGCTGGGCCATTCCGCTCAAAGACGCTGAGGCCGTTCAGTACATCCTCGACACCTGGAGGCGCCCCGACGCTTTCCTCCTCGGACGGAAGACCTACGGACTGTTCGAGACCTACTGGGGTGCCCGCAACGACGACGGCGGCTTCGGGGAGGCAATCAGCTCGAAGCCGAAGTACGTCGTCTCGACCACCATGGCTGACCGGACCTGGGACCAGACGACGGTGATTGCCGACGACCTTCCCACGCGCGTACGGGAACTCAAGGCGCAGCCCGGAGGCGAGCTGCTCGTCGTCGGCAGCGTCTCACTCGCACGGTGGCTGCTCGAGAACGAAGTGGTCGATGACCTGAATCTGATCCAGTTTCCCGTCATCGTCGGTGAAGGCGAACGCGTCTTCCCCCACCGCGGCCTCGATTTCGGCCTCAAGCTCAGGGACTCCCGCGTCTTCCAAAGCGGAATCGTGGGCCTCACCTACCAAGTGAGCGGACGCCCCGAGTACGCCTGACACGTTCACCGGGTTGCGACATCTCGAATTCAGGATGCGATTCCGCTGGCTAGCGCGGTTCTTCGGCCCCTGGCGGCTCGAGCGTTCCGCAATCCGGCAGGTTTACCTTGAACGCCCGAGCGCCTTCGACCGTAGGGTAAAGGTGAACTTCCTTGGCGAACAAAATATGCCCTGGTCGTTTCTGGCCCAGTGGCCACAAGACGTTGTCGAAGCTGCGGAAAAGCTCGGCTACCCCGTCCGGCATCAGCCGTGATCCACCTCAGCTGGTCCGCCGCCAACTGCGCCCGGGCCACAAAAGGTAACCTCCCGCCGTCGTCATAAGTACCAGCGAATAAGGTGTGCAGTAAACCGCAGCCCATCAGCGAAGGAATCCCATGCCGACCCCCGACCGCCCGCTCCGCAAGCTTGGATTCCTCACCATCGGCCTGTTCGATCCCGCGGATCCGGCGGCGGGGCACCGGTCCACGCTGGAGATCATCGAACTCGGCGAGAAACTCGGCTTCGACAGTGCCTGGCTCAGGCACCGTCACCTGCAATTCGGGATTTCGTCCCCGATCGCCGTGATGGCCGCCGCAAGCCAGCGTACGTCGAGGATTGAGCTTGGCACGGCGGTGACACCGCTGGGTTGGGAGAATCCCCTCCGCCTGGCCGAGGACCTGGCAACCGTGGACCTGCTCAGCGGCGGCCGTATCAACCCGGGGCTGAGCGTCGGTGAGCCCATGAATTACGACACCGTGAAGCACGAGCTGTACCCGGATTCTGCCGACGCTGAGGACTTCAGCTACGCCCGCGTGGAACGCCTTGCCAGGCTGGTTGCGGGCGAAAAGGTGCGGGAGTTTTCCGGCAAGCAGGGTGTGGTGGAGGAGTTCTCCAACCGCGTGGAACCACACTCCCCCGGTCTGCGGGATCGACTTTGGTATGGCGCCGCCAGCCTCAAGTCGGCCGTCTGGGCGGGGAAGAACGGCTTCAACCTGCTCTCCAGCAGTGTCATTTTTCCGGAGGAAGGCCAGGACCCTGACTTCGCCCAGATCCAGCAAAGCCAGATCAGGGCTTTCCGCGAGGCAGCACCGGCCGGGCAAGCGGCGAGGGTTTCACAGGGCCTGGTGGTGATCCCCACCGATTCCGCGTCGAACGCACAGAGGGAAAAGTACCAGCGCTACGTCGACGAACGCACGCCCCGCACCAAAACTCCGCAAGGCCCCAAGCGGGTGATGTTCGCCCAAGACCTCATCGGCACCAGCGATCAGATTGCCGAGCAACTGTACGCGCACAAGGGTTTCCAGGAAGTGGACGAGGTGGCGTTCGCCCTGCCGTTCAGCTTCGAGCACGGGGACTACGTGCAGATCCTCACGGACATCGCGGAGAAACTGGGCCCGACACTGGGTTGGTCAGCGCACAGGGAATAGTCAGTCCACGAACTCCGACTGCGTCTCGATGAAGTCCCAGTCCGCCTCGGTCAGCCCACCGCTGAGGTCGTCCTGATGCGGTCCGCCGGCCTCCGCGATGTGCTGCAGGACCTGGAGCGGCAGTTCCTCGGAGCGCAGGTTTTCGCGCAGCCATTCCTTGCTGTCCAGATGAAGATCGAGCCACCACATGAAGATTTCCATCGCACGCCGCCTTCCTTCGGATGAGAGGCCCCGAGGCCACGGATTAACCGTAGGCCGAGGCAGATTCCCCTTCAAGAGCAGAGAGAACAACCCCTTGTAAGGGACCCGGAACAAGGGCCAATCTGTACGTAAGAACCACAGAGGGATCCCGCGATGGACTGTGACATCGAGCTGGAGATCGTTACCGGCTCTGCACGCGAAGAATATACGGTGCACGTGGTCCGTGCGCCGGCGGGAGGACACGCGTCCGGCACCTTCACCCTGGACGTGGACAGCATCCAGGACCGGCTCCCGCAGCTCGAAGCCACCGTCCTTGCCTCGGCCGTCGCGGCCAGGCGAACCCTCCCGGTGGCTGAGGTCGCCGTCCGCGAGGTGGGCCAGGAACTCTTCCAGGCGCTCTTTACCCGCGAGGTTTACGGCACCTATCGGGCGAGCCTCGGTGCCGCGCAGCATGCGGGGCAACAACTCCGCGTGGTCCTGAGGCTTTCCGCACCCGAGCTTGCGATGATGCCGTGGGAGACCCTGTTCGATCCCGAAACCGAGACCTACCTCTGCCAGACCGAGCCCCTGCTGCGGCACGTCCCCGCTCCCGACTACAACCTCAACCCTCTCGACGTCGCACCCCCGCTGCGGATCCTCGGCATCGTTGCCTCCCCGCGCGACCTTCCGGCCCTGGACATCCAAACCGAGAAGGACCACCTGAGCCGGGCACTGGCAGGGCCCGTTGACGAAGGCCGCGTGGAGCTGGTCTGGTCGAAAACGGGCACGTGGGACGACGTCCAGTCGCTGCTCCTCGCCGGTCCGTGGCACGTAGTCCACTTCGTGGGGCACGGCGACTACGACTCCCGCACCGACGAAGGCCGCATCGCCTTGGTAGGCCCCGACGGCCGGGCCGCCATGGTCCGCGCCGTCCGGCTCATGGCCCTCCTGAGCGTCGCCTCGCCCCGCCCACGGCTGGTGGTCCTCAACTCGTGCTCGTCCGGCGAAATGGGTCAAGCCGATCTCTTCTCCGGTACCGCATCGGCCCTGGTCAGGAGCGGGATCGGCGCGGTTGCCGCCATGCAGTTCGCCATCAGCGACGCCGCGGCCATCGCCTTCGCGCACGGCTTCTACGCAGCCATCGCCAACGGCCGTACCGTGGACGAGGCCGCGCGTGTCGGCCGCATCTCCGTCATGGCCAGCCCGGACGGCACCCTCGAATGGGTCACCCCCGCCCTCTATGTCCGCGGCGGCTCCACGCAACTGTTCACGCTGAAGGGCCCACCGCGCGCGGCGGTCAAGCAGGAGACCACGACGCCGGGACGCACCTCGGGCGGCAACGTCCCGGCCCTCGATCAAAGCACGACGGCGGTTGTCGCCCAGGGCGGGCAAGCCGCCTACGCCGTGGGGCCGGCCAGCGACACAGGCACCGCCCGCGCGGCGCAAGGCAACGCGGAGCTGGCCATGAAGCGCGCGCAGCTCCGGGCCCTCTATGTCCAGGCATCGGCCGAGCTGCGGGCGCGGCGGTACGAGCAGGCCATTGAGCTGTTCACCGACCTCCTGACGCTGGAGCCTGGATACCGGGACGCACCCATGCTTCGGAGCGCAGCCCAGGAGCGTTTGGACATGTCCCGCGCCTACCGTGACGCCGTTGCGGCCGAGGAAGCCGGCGACTGGTTGGCCGCGGCGGACGGTTTTGCCCACGTGCAGGACGATCCCGCCTACCCTGACGCCACCGCCCGGAAGAAGGATTGCGAGCGACGCCAACGCATCGCCGACCTGCAGGGTGAGCTCCGTTATCACTCGTCGTTGGGCTCGTGGGAAACAGTGCTGGACGTCTCGCGGGAATTGGCCACGCTTGACCCGGACCAGGCGGACCCCGATGGCCTGGCCTCGGCTGCCAGGGAAGAGATCGAGAAGGCGAAGCCACCCGAGCCCACACCGGTCGACCCCCGCAGTCGGACCAAGCTGAGGAACACCACGGGTTCTACACGGCCTTCGACCCTCCGCCGGAACCCACCCGGCGGCCAGGCAGCGAGGGGCCAGGCAGAGAGCGCCGGGCCAGCGAGCGGCCAAGCAGCGAGCGGCGAAGCAACGAAACAAGCACCCAGAACGCCCCGGCTTCAGGCACAGTTCCCGGCGCGGAGCCAGCGCAGCCGCGCGTCACCAGCAGCCCCATCCCCCTCATCGGCCAACGGACGCACCAAGCGGCCGAACAAACGCAGCCCCCAGCAGTC
The DNA here is from genome assembly GCF_044769205.1 of Paenarthrobacter sp. NPDC090520. Lineage (NCBI taxonomy): Bacteria > Bacillati > Actinomycetota > Actinomycetes > Micrococcales > Micrococcaceae > Paenarthrobacter > Paenarthrobacter sp. NPDC090520. The sequence continues at coordinate 18,990 of NZ_JBIVXM010000027.1, read as the reverse complement.
GAGCAGCCGCAGCGCCAACGCCCCCAAGCCGGTCCAAACACGGCCCCAAGCAACCCGGCCACACCCGCAAGCCGCCGCGAGCAACCAAGCCAGGCACCGCCGTCGTACGCTGCTCCCAAACCAGGCAACACGCAAACCCAGGCCGAAGCACCCCACGCCAAACCGCCCGACTGGATCCCGCTGGCCTGGGGCGCGGCGTCGCTGCTGGTGGCGGGCGTCGTGGGGGCGGGTTACGCCATCAACTTCATCTGGATTGACGAAACCTACTCGTACGAAGCCGGCGGCGAAGGTTTGCTGCGGGTGGTTTACGGACTGATCGCGCCGTTTGGATACCTGATGCTCGCGGTGGCAGGCTTGCCCGACCGCTCCGTCCTGGGCCGCACGGTCATGGCTTGCCTGGTGGCGGCGCACGGAGTCTTTGGCTTGTCCGGCCTGAACTACACAGTGGAAGCCACCACCATCATCGGAAGCCTCGCGGTGGCCGTGCTGGGACTCTGGGCGGGAGTCCTGGCACTGCGGTCGCAGCAGGATCGTGTCCTCGGCTGGCTGTTGCTGCTCGCTACTGTGTCCATTCCGCTCGTGTGGTTCCAGGACAAAGGGGTCTTCATGGAGGCGTGGTACCGGACGCACGCCTACTTTGTCCTCGTTCAACTGGTCATTCTGGCAACGGTGGGCATCGGATACCTGGTGACAGCACGCCGCCTGCGGGCAGCATCGTCGGAGAGGACAGCACCATGACGCGCTTGGTTGAGTTTGCAACGGACGACGGCGGCACCGTGGTTGTGGAGGTGGCGAGCTCTGCCGGGAGCCTGGTCACACGGGGTGGCGACCACTCCGCGGAGCATTCGGGGGTGTTCGCCAGGGCCCAACAGACGTTCCAACGCGCGCTGGAACACGTCCGGCCGGCGGTCCAGGGCGTGATCGACGAGTTGCTGAGCCTGGAAAACCGGCCGGACGAACTCAGCGTGGAATTCGGGATCGACCTCCATGCGGAAGCGGGGGCGTTCATTGCTGCGGCCAGCACCGGATCCAACTTCACGGTGCGCCTCACGTGGAATAAGCCGAGTCCCTCAACCAACCCCACCTCATCCGCCTAGCCCCACCCAAGTAAGTCGCAGTAGTGCGCGTTTAGAGCCCTCAAAACGCGCTTAACTGCGACCCAGTTGGGGGACCAAACAGCCTGTTCAAGCCCCTCCCCCGGCGCAACAATAAGGTATGGCTGCGGAAAATTTCAGCGGGCGCATTCCCTTGGTGGTCGGCGTTTTACCGGACCAGCATGTGGAGGTCCTGCAGACCGCCCGGACCCTCGCAGAACAACTCGGGGTGCCGTTGGTGTGCGCGTACGTGGACGAGGCCAGCTACCTCGTGGAGTGGGATCCCTCCCGCGAGACCCATCGGATGTCTCTTCATCCGGACAAGGACGACGAGGATGTGGCGGCCGTCCGGGACGATTTGGGGAAGGCCATCGCCGATGCCATGGACGGAGGTTCGGCCGATTGGACGCTGCGGTTGTTGGCCGGCGATCCTGCCCGCGCCCTTGGACGGCTCGCCGAGGACATCAAGGCGTCCATGATCATTGTCGGCACGCCGGAACCTGGCCTGGGGCACCGGATTTCCGAGGCTTTGAACGGTTCGGTGGCGGCATGGCTGAGCCATCACCAGCGTCGGCCAGTCCTGATTGTGCCGCAGAAAAAACGCCCGGAAACCGCCTCGAAAAACTAAAGCGAAAGTACTAATTCGACATGGTGGCAATGGAGGCCAACGCGTCGTAGAGTATTTACTGCAGGTGAGTGAAAGCCCCTGCCTCAAAGGCTGCTCCGGAGTGCGTATCCCCCAATAACGCACTCCGGAGCTTTTGTTTAACCACACCGCCCGCCCGCAGCCGTCGCTGGCCTGTACCGCCACGACCTTCTTTGACGCGAAAACGGCCCCGACACGCCTATGGACAGACATGTCGGGGCCGTTTGGCAGTCAAAGTGGGTGGTGGCGGCACGCGCCGCGGCAAAAAGGCACGACGGCGGGAACCCACCTCGGGCGCGGCAGCCTCCCCGCCGGGCAAAAGGGCACGACGGCGGTACTCACCCCAGGCGGAGCAGCGTCACCTCACGAACGTGTACAGCAGGGCCGCCATGCCGAAGCCCACCAAGGACAGGACGGTCTCAAGTACGGTCCACGTCTTCAGGGTGTCCTTGACAGACATGTTGAAGTACTTGGAGATGATCCAGAAACCGCCGTCATTGACGTGGCTGGCAATGATCGAGCCCGAGGAAATGGCCACCACGATCAAAGCCAACTGCGGCTGGGAGTACCCGGATGCCAGGCTCGGGGCGAGGATACCGCCGGTGGTCACGATCGCCACGGTGGCCGAGCCCTGGGCGATGCGCATGCCGGCACTGATCACGAAGGCGGAGAGGATGATCGGCAGGCCGGCCTGGGACAGCGAGTCAGCCACGGCCTTGCCAACACCAGTCGCTGAGAGGACTGCGCCGAAGAACGCACCCGCACCGACGACCAGCAGGATCATGCCCACGGGACGCAACGAGGAGCCGGTGATTTCGCTGAGCTCGGCTGCGGTCATGCCACGGCGGATACCCAGGAGCCACATGGCCAGCAGCACGGCCACGGTCAAGGCAATGGCCGGGTTGCCGAAGAACTGGAGGGCATCGCGGAACGGGCCTGCGGGAGCGAAGATGTTGCCGAAGGTGCCGCCGAGGATGAGGATCATCGGCAGGCCAATAGCCAGCAGCACCAAGCCAATGGAGGGCTCGTGGCCGCGGGACGTTTCAGCCTCTTCCACAATCCGGTCCTCGGGCACCGTCACCATGACACGCTTGCCGATCCACGTGCCCCACAAAATACCGGAAGCGAACCAGGCCGGGACACCGCAGATGAGGCCCATGAGGATGATCCAGCCGAGGTCCACGTGGAACAAACCGGCGGCAGCGACGGGTCCCGGGTGCGGGGGCAGGAAGGCGTGGGTCACGGACAGGCCGGCCAGCAGCGGAAGCGCGTACAGGGCCAGGGACTTGCCACCACGGATCGCAGCGACGTACACCAGCGGCGCCAGCACGAAGATGCCGATATCGAAGAACACCGGGATACCCAGCACGAAGCCGGTGATGCCCATGGCAAGCGGCGTACCCTTCTCGCCGAAGATCTTCACGAGCCTGCCCAGCAGCACCTCGGCACCGCCGGACCGTTCCAGGATCGCTCCGAGCACGGTACCAAGGCCGATGATCACGGTGATGTGGCCAAGGATGCCGGCGAAGCCCTTTTCAATGAGGGCGTCGCTGCTCTTAGTGGCCGATCCCACCAAGGCTTCCACCGAGATCCCGCCCACCAAGGCCACCAGCACACCCGTTCCCACCAGGGCGATGAACGGTTCGAGCTTGACCTTGATGATCAGGAACAGCAGGAGCGCGATGCCGGCGCCTGCCAGGAGGAGCAGGCCGACGGTATCGTGCCGCAGCCAGTCGAGGAATTCATTCATGGACGTTACTTTCTAGGTGGGTCCTACTTGAGGGTGCCGGTGAAGGCGGCGGCACGTGCCGCGATGTCTGCCCAGTCGCCGGCAGCAACTGCTGCGGGCGGGACCACGCTGGTGCCGCAGCAGACTGCGGCAGCACCGGCGTCGAGGTAGCTCTTGGCGTTGGAGGCGTCGATGCCTCCGGAAGGAAGCAGCCGGATGCCCGGGTAGGGCCCCTGCAGATCCTTCAAGTACGCCGGGCCGAGCTGCCGGGCGGGGAAAATCTTGACGGCGGCGGAGCCGAGGTCCAGCGCCTGCGCCACCTCCGTGGGGGTCATGGCGCCGAGGCTGAACGGGATGCCTGCCGCCGTGGCAACGGCCGCGACCTCGGGCCGAAGTCCGGGCGTCACCAGGAACTGTGCCCCGGCGTCGATGGCCGCGCGGGCCTGGTCGCCGGTCATCACCGTGCCGATTCCGACGGCGGCGCCGTGGTCAGCTGCGGTTTCGGCCGCGCGCTGGACGTGCTTGAGCGCGTCCGGCGTGGTGAAGGTCAGTTCGACGCTGCGGATGCCGCCCTGGGCCAACGCCCGGCAGAGGTCCGCGGCGTCCGTGATGGAGGGTGCCCGGACCACCGCGAGGGTGCGGTCGGCTTCGAGCTGCTGGACGAATTCTTCGGGGGTCATTGGCTTCTTTCCTGGTTGGTAGCGGCTTCCCTGGTGAGGCCGTCACCCTGCCTGCGGAGGGCGCGGCCGGCGCGCGCGCCGGTGGGTTTGCCGCCGTCGATCGCTGCCGTGCCGTTGACGAACACGTACTCGATGCCGCTGGCGGCTTGGCGGGGATTCTCGAAAGTGGCGGTATCGCGGATGGTTTCGGGATCGAAAAGTACGACGTCGGCGGCGAACCCTTCGCGGACCAGTCCCCTGTTGTGGAGCTTGAGTCGTGCGGCAGGCCGGCCACTGAGGTGATGGACAGTCTCTTCGAGGCTGAGCAATCCGAGGTCCCGGGAGTAGTGGCCGAGGTAGCGCGGGAACGTACCCCACGCGCGCGGGTGCGGCTTGGCACCGACCAACAATCCATCGCTGCCACCTGTATGCGTGCGGTGTTTCATGATGGCCTGCACGTTTTCCTCGTGGCCCACGTGCTGCAGGATGCCGGTGCCCAGGCGGTCCTCGGTGAGGATCCGGGCGAACACGTCGAACGGTTCTTCCCCGGTCTCCGCGGCGATGTCCTTGATGGTCTTGCCCACGTGGCCTGCGAGCGCAGGATTCTGGACACCGCTGATCTCCAGGGTCTCCCATTCCGCCACCACGCCGTGGCAGCCATCGGAACCGTAGATCTCCACGGCTTCGCGGATGCGGGCACGGGTTTCGGGGTCGGCCAGGCGGTCCAGGGTGGCCTCCGTTCCGCCGGACGACGCCCAGCTCGGCAGGATCGCACTCAGCGTGGTGGCACCCGGGAGGTAGGGGTAGGTGTCCAGGGTGATGTCCACGCCTTGCTCCAGCGCTTCATCGATGAGGTCCAGGAGCTCCCCGGCACGGCCCTTGTTTTCGGCGAAGTTCATGGTGGCGTGGGACAAGTGGAGGGCGCATCCCGTCTCACGGCTGAGCCCGATCATCTCTGCGTAGGCATCGAGTGCGCCCTTGCCGTAGGAACGGTGGTGCGGAGCGTAGAACCCGCCCAGTTCACCAACAACTCGGCACAGGCCTGCGAGTTCCTCGGTCTGCGCGTACATTCCGGGCGTGTAGGTCAGGCCGGAGCTCATGCCCACGGCGCCTTCCTCCATCGCCGTGCGGATGACGTCCTGCATCTGCTGCTGCTGTTCCGGGGTGGGATCGCCCTCCGCGAAGCCCATCACCATGGCCCGGACGGTCCCCTGCGGGACGAGGTAGGCGGCGTTGGTGGCAATGCGCCCGGTGCTGCCGTCCGCGTTGGCTTCCGGCGCATCCAGCCGGTCCAGGTACTCGCCCACGGTTCGCCAATCCCAGTCGAAGTCCGCTGGGTTGTCGTTCCAGCCTGCGATCTTCTCCCGGACTCCAGCGAGTGTGGCGTCGTCAACGGGCGCGTAGGAGAGCCCGTCCTGGCCCAGCAATTCCGTGGTGACGCCTTGGCTGAGCTTGGCGTAGTGGCCCCGGTTGACCAACAGTTGCAGGTCCGAATGCGCGTGCATGTCGATAAACCCTGGGCTCAGGACCAGGCCTGTGGCATCGATGACACGGTCCGCGCCCGTGCCCGCCTCGGTGAGGCTGCCGGCGTCGGCGATCACGGCAATTACCGCACCGTCGAGCAGGACGTCCGCGGGGCGGCGGTCCGCTCCGGTTCCGTCCACCAAGGTGGCGTTGCTGATGAGGGTCTTCATGGTGGGTCCTAGAAGAAGGTATGGATGAGGTCGACGACGGTTTGGTCACCTGTGGTGGCGACCCCGCCCGTGGTGACTGTTTGGCCCTTGGTGGCGACCGCGCCTGGGGTACCCGCGCCGGGGGTGACTGCGTCGCCGGTAGTGCCCGCGTACTCAGTGGTGCCCGCGTACCCAGTGGTGCCCGTGCCGCCGGGCTCGCTGCTGGCCAGCACGGGGATGACGGTCCACTTGTCGAAGGCCGTGCACGGGTGGGACAGGCCCAGCCGGACGACGTCGCCGGGGCGGACCGTGGTGGTTTCGGGATCGAAGGTCATAAAGGAGTGCTGGTCGTTGACGGACGTGATCTCCGCGCCGACCAGGGTTTCCATGGGCCCGCCGAGGACCGGGCCCAGGAGCTGCGGCTCGGGAAGTCCTTCGTCGAAGGGGAGGTCGCGTTTGCCGGCGTCGAGGATGGCCAGGCCCGGTTCCGGCTGGGAAACGACCCGCGCCCAGCCATGCATTCCGGCTGTGAAGGGCTGGTCGCCTTCGCGGGAAAACGGCGAGATGCCGCGGTAGAAGCCGTCGTCGTGGATGATGTAGGCGCCGCTACGGATCATAAGGTCCACCGACGGACCCCCGGTTTCGGCCCCTGTGCTGATCGCCGGGGCAAGAGCCGTGACCACGTCATCGAAGTACGCGCTGCCGCCTGCAGTGATGATCACTGACCCCGAGCCGTACAACCCGGCCGCGAGCAGTTCCTCGTGAAGCAGCCGCATGTCGGCGAGATAGCCGCGGACGGCGGCCAGGCCGGCGTCGTCCGCTGTGTGCGCGAGCGAGCCTTCGTACCCGCTGACGCCCACCAGGCGGAGGTGCTCCGACGCGGCCACTGCCCGGGCGACGTCCATGGCGGCTTCCACACCACGGGCACCGGTCCTGCCACCGTGGGCTCCGAGTTCCACCAGGACATCCAGCACTGAGTCTGTGCCCGCGAGCGTGCCTTCGATCAGGGCAACCGTCTCTACCGAGTCCACCCAGGACAGGATGGTGGATTCCTGGGCCGCGACCCACTGGATCGCGTGCGGGTCTGTGAGGCTGTTGGCGAGCTGGAGGTTCTGCACCCCGAACTCGCGGGCCACGCGGAGCTGCGCGAAGTTCGCCAGCGTGATCCCCCAGGCTCCGCGGCTGAGCTGTTTGTCCCAGAGCTGCGGGGACATGGTGGTTTTCCCGTGGGGTGCCAGCAAGACGCCGCGCTCCGCACACCAGGCCGCGAGCCGGTCCGCATTGGCTTCGAGGGCGCGGGAGTCGAGGGTGAGCAACGGTGTCTGGAGATCGGCCAGCGTGTGCTTGTCGGCGAGGAACTCCGCGTGCGTGGTCCCGTTGGCCGTTGCGGGCACGGCTTTGTGCCGAAAATCGAGCTGGCGGTTGGCCAAGGCTGCCACGGCGGAGGCCGAGATTGCTTCGGAAGTGTTCACGCGTTGATTCCCTTCGCGGTGCTGCGTCTTTGGGGCGGCGGGGTTGTGTGTTCGCTGCTGCGATTGTGATTGCGTTGCGTATTTTGCAACGCTGGTTGCAAAGCTGCTGGTGATATGTCTAACATGGTGGCGGATTGAGAGTCAAGGCCGCGGCATGCTCCGCAGGGCCCCTCAAACCCCCGCGGATCGACTTGTCCCGCGGCGAAAACAACGCTGAAAACGCACTGATCGGGTACGGGAGTTACATGCTGTCTGCTGTTTGTGTTGGCGAGACCATGGCCATGCTGACCCCTGTCCAGGCGGTCCCCTTGCATCTGGCCACAGAACTCCACTGCGGAATCGGTGGCGCGGAATCCAACGTCGCCATGGGCTTCGCAGCCATGGGCCTGGACACGCACTGGGTGAGCCGGGTGGGCCACGACGGCTTCGGCACGCGCATCCTGAACGAACTGCGGGACCACAGCGTGGGCGTCTCTGGCGTCGAGGTCGACTCCGCGCGGCCCACCGGCGTGTACGTGAAGGTCCCGGCCCAGGAGTCAGACCCCGACGGCGGCAGCTCAGTCCTGTACTACCGTCAAGGGTCCGCGGCCTCGGCCATGGGACGGTCCTTCCTGGAGAATCCCGCCGTGGCTTCGCTGCTGGAAAACGCCTCGCTCATCCACCTGAGCGGCATCACCGCCGCGCTCTCCGCCGAGTGCTTGTCGCTGCTGGAGGCCCTGCTGACGGCGCCTCGCAAAGGCCGGACCATCAGCTTCGACATCAATTGGCGGGCTGCCCTGTGGGCCGGACAGGACCGCGGCGTCCTGCAGCGGCTGGCGAACCTGGCCGACGTCGTGCTTGTTGGGAAAGACGAAGCCGAACCGGCCTTCGGCACCAGCGACGAAGCCGAACTCCGCCGCCTCCTGCCGGACCCGAAGGTGCTCGTCATCAAGAACGAGGCGATCAGCGCCATTTCGCTCGACCGGAGCGGCACCCGGGAGGAAGTGCCCGCACTGTCTGTGTCCGTCGTCGAGCCTGTTGGCGCCGGTGACTCGTTCGCCGCCGGTTACCTTAGCGGCCTGCTCTATGGGCTCGGCCAAAAGGAAAGCCTGCGCCGCGGCCACGTAGCCGCTGCCTGCACCCTGACCGTGCACGGCGACCGCGGACCATTGCCGCCCGCAGAGCAGCTCTCGGCAATCCTCGATTCTTCGGATAGCGAATGGGCTGCTATCCATGTTGAAGGCGGACAATTCAACACCAGAACCGGAGCGTGACACCTTGAGCCAGAGCCTGATGCGGGCCATCGACCTGCTTGGCGAACTCGCCGCGAAACCAGCAACACTGGACGAGCTCTCGTCCAAGGCCTCCGTGCACAAAACCACGGTGATGCGGCTCCTGCACGCCCTCGAGGAGAAACGCTTGGTGGTCCGCGACGACGACCAGAAGTTCATGCTCGGCTCAAAGTTGTTCGAACTGTCCTCCCTCGCGCTGGAGCAACGGGACATCCGCAAGGTGGCCCACCCTCACTTGGCGGATTTGAATGGCCGCACCGGGCACACCGTGCACCTCGCGGCGTTCGAAGGGAACGAGGTGGTGTACATCGACAAGTTCGAATCGCACCACCCCGTCCGCATGTACTCGCGCATCGGCCTCACTGCATCGCTGCACTCGGCCGCTGTGTCCAAGGTCCTCCTCGCGGACATGCCGCGCAGCCGGCAGGAAAAGATCGCCGCGGGGTTGGATTACGTCAAAGTCACCGAAAACACCCTGACCTCCCCGGAAGCCTTGTTGGCGGAATTGGAGCAGGTCAAGAAGCAGGGCTGGGCCCACGACAACGCCGAGCACGAGGCCTTCGTGCACTGCATCGCGGCCCCCATCCGCGATGCCAGCGGTGCCGTGGTTGCCGCAGCCTCTTGTTCGGTACCGGTAGTAATGCTCAGCTATGAAGGCTTGCTTGAGCTGCTGCCCGACCTCAAAGCCAGCACCGAGGCCATCTCCAACGACCTCGGCTGGATCAGCCACGAAAGGAACTCAGCATGAGTGAAAAGACCGTAGTACTCACCGAAAACGCCCCCGCCCCGGCACACGTGTTCTCCCAGGGAATCAAGAAGGGCGGCATGTTCCAGGTCTCCGGCCAGGGCCCCATGGATCCCACCACCAACCAGTACATCGGCGACGGCGACGTCCGAGTCCAGACCCGCCGCACCTTGGAGAACGTCAAGGCCATCCTCGAAGCCGGCGGATCCTCCGTTGAGGACGTCCTCATGTTCCGCGTGTACCTCACCACCCGCGACGACTTCGCCGCCATGAACGAGGTCTACGGCGAGTTCATCCGCGAAAACGTCCCCAGCGGCCTGCTCCCGAGCCGCACCACGGTGTTCGTCGACCTCCCGCACGAGGTCATGCTGGTCGAGATCGACGCCCTCGCCGTCACCGCCTGACCCTCTCTCACCAAACACCCCCTTCCGGGCGTCCCTCTCTCACCAAACACCCCTTCCCGCGGGACGCTCTCTCACCTGCTGAGATAGCGGCCGACGGCGGCACTCGACTTGAGTGCCGCCGTCGGGGGTTTAAAGGGTCACCGGCTGCGGGCGGCGCGCCGCCACGACCCACTTTGAAGGCCAAAAATAGCCAACACGCCGCACTTTCCAGCGAACTCGGGTACACACGGCTTCAAAGTGGGTGGCGGCGGCCCGGGCGACGGCGGCACTCGACTTGAGTGCCGCCGTCGGGGGTTTAAAGGGTGACCGGCTGCGGGCGGCGCGCCGCCACGACCCACTGTGAAGGCCAAAAACGGTCAACACGCCGCACTTTCCAGCGAACTCGGGTGCACACGGCTTCAAAGTGGGTGGCGGCGGTACGCCCATTCAGGAGTTTGGGCTAATCCCGAGGGGTTTCAGAAGGCTGCTTGGTCCCTCGACGGGTCAATCCAAGGATCAGGAAAGTCGCGCCCATGGATGCGAAGGCTATCCATCCAGGGTTGCCGAGGATCAGCAAAAGTGACTCCCAGGATGGCAAAGACGATGCCAAGGGGCAGGAATGCCTTGTCTCCGGAATTGTTCTTCTTGGCCGACGGCCCTGACGTGGTGTTCGTGTCCCCATTCACCTTTGTGAGGCTACCTCAAAACGCGGTGACCATTCCGTTGCGGCCCAACCATGGCCTGTTGGGCAACCCCGGACTAGCGGGGCTGCGACGTTTTCATGGGAAGGGCCGGGACGGCCGGGACCCGCTGGCGCTTCGCGAAGATCCGCGCACGCTGGCTGGACAGGGCCAGCAGCACCAGGATGTCCGTGGCCAAGCCCGCTAGTCCGGCCTCGAGGGTGATGCTGGTAGTCCCGGTGGAAGCGTCGATCGCCTGGACCAGGATGGAGACCGAGCTCAAACCCATGGCGATCACCCGTGCACCGTTGCTCCCCAGGAAGATCCTCCAGGCCAGGAACACCTCCCCCAGCCCGAACACCAACACAACTATCCCCACAATGGTGACTGCCGCCGTCGTGGTTTCCGGATCGGCGGGAGCGTCGCCGAGGGTGAGATCGGCGAAGACATCGGACGAGGTGAAAAGCGTGACGGCGAGCGCGAGTGCCGCCAAAGCCCTGACCACCACCAGAACGGCGCCCATGGTGGTGGGGGCTGGGCGGCGGTCGCGGCTGTCCGTCGATTTGGGCTCCTGCGACGACGGGACGGAGACAAGCCGGGCGTCGACGACGGGAAGGTCACCATCGGTGGAAATGGAATCGCCGCCTCCATTGCGCGAGTGGTAACCCGTGGAGAAGTCCTTGATCACGTGAACGCGGACAGAGGGCTCGCCCTCGGAGACCGTCCGGACAATGTGGTCGCGTTCCACGTCGGTGTTCTGCTCGATCTTGTGGGTGATCTGGAGCGTGAAGAGGGAGAATCCGACGCTGCGGTCGTAGGTTCCGGCGGCCAGCCAGTCCACCTTGTGCCCACCCGGCAACATCCAGCCGTCGGGGCATCGCCAGAAGCGGACGTGGTGCCGTTTGCCCGGGTTGTTGTCCACTTCCTGTTGGTAAGCGAAGTCCTGTTGCCGGTCGAAGAGATACAGGGGGCTGACCGGGGCCTGTTCATAGCTTTGCCGCAGGATGGTGGAACTGATGATGCGGCGGCTGCTGGCGAACGTGACGTCGTCCGCGATGGTCCAGCCTGCGCGGCGCATGATGGCGTGGACCTGGCGTTCCTTACCGAGGAGCGCCACGTTAACCGGATCGCCGAGCAGGCCGTCGCTGGTACGGGCACGGCCAATGAAATAGCCGGGCACGTAGATGGTGGTCAGGATCCGGTGCAGGCGTGGCAGGAGCAGGTAGGCCAGGAACGCCCAGAACACGAGCCATGACCAGAGCTGGCCCCAGCCGAGCTGGAAACTCTCACCTACCAAGAGGAAAGCGAGCCACACCGCCCCGACACCGCCGAGAACGAAGAACCCGCGGTCCAGCCACGTGTCTGTGGCCTCCTTGCTCGGCGCCTTGTACATGAAAGCTCCCCCGGTTGCGTTCCTTAAGCTTCGCCGTTGCGGCTGGGGTTGTACATGGCGATCGCTGACGCAGCCAATTGACCGGCCAGACTCAGCTGGCGATTTTGTGATGGCGTTGCAGCAGAAGGTGAACAGCCTCCCGGACCAACGCGCTTTGACCCTTCCCCGTTTCCCTGATCAGGTCGTTGAACGCTTGGTACTCCTGCTCGGAAATCCGTCCACGTACCGTCGGAGAAGGGCCAGCGGACTGCCGCTGGCCCACTTTCGGACGCCCTGGACGCAGTGCGGCCTCAATGGCCTCGTCACTCCCGAACTCGCGCAAGAGGAAGGACCTGCCGGCCGCGGCCGCATCCGCGCCATGAAGGGCAGTACCGATCCCTTGGACCTCCGTATCGGGATCGCTCAGACGCTGCGCCAGTGCCTCGTAGTCCATTTCATCTCCAGCCATCTGGGTGCTCCTCTCGGAATCGACTGAACTTTGGTCCTAATTGCATTGCGTGAAAGATGGAAGACTCTCTGCCATCGCCGAACTCATGAACCAGAATCTCAATCTCCCGGTCCGTTTGGGCGTGCTCCGGACCGACGTAGAGAACTATCCTTCCCTCCCTAACCGGCTCGTCCAATTCATGCACGAAGCTCGCGTTCAAGATCGCGTAGATCTGGTCTTGGCGCGAAACTCCATGCTTCTCGCTCGATGGTTCCCAGCGGGGTGCCATTACCCATCCTACTATTTTGTAGCCATTAATTGTAGCAGCATTCTATGGACGACCGGCCGGTCTCAGCTGGCGCGTGGCCCGCTATGTGGATAACCCGTCCAGGGTTCGAGTTCGCGCCCGCACCATCAACGACTGGCTACATGGCTGCGTCCGCTTGCGTGAAGACTCACTTCTCCCCAAGGTCGACAAACAGCTGCCAAGGATGCTTAGCATGAAGACGCCCGGCCACACCGGGTACGTGACCTCTTGAACGACCCCTCGGACGGTCGCCGTTGACGCGGCGGCCACGTAAAGGAGAAAGCTGTGCGGGAGCCTGTAGTCAGCGAGAGTGTGTCGGAAACCAGCGAGGGACCGGCGGAGGCGCCCGTGGAACCTGTACAGGCACCGGATCCATCGGCGGAAACACCGGCCGAGGAATCAACCGAGGAGACGCAGACCGCCGAGATCACCTTCGACGAGCAGTTCTACCCCGCACGCCCCAAGGCACTCAGGCCGATCGCCCGCCGTCGTCAATTCTTTGCCGCCCGGCCCTCATTGGAGTTCGACGGCCTTAACAAAACGTACGTGGACTGGCTCCGGAACCAGTCCATGCTGGGGGACGCGAACACCATGGCGCGGCAGCTGTCCGGCCAGGCGAGCATGTGGCAGAACGCCTACGCCCGGCCCAACCCGAGGGCGGCCGTGGAGAAGGCACCTGTGTGGTTCACGGCCTATCCGCTGTCCTTCATCACCCGGGAGAACCAGTCGTTCCTGGCCGCCCTCGGAGATCCGGAACTGTGGAAGGCCTTCCGGGAGATCGGTATCCGCGGTCTCCACACAGGCCCCGTGAAACTGGCCGGCGGCATCAGCGGCTGGTCCCAGACTCCGAGCGTCGACGGGCACTTCGACCGGATCAGCATGGCGATCGACTCCGCGTTCGGCACGGAGGAAGAGTTCCGCCAGATGTGCGAGATCGCCGCGGAGCACGATGGCACGGTGATCGACGACATTGTCCCCGGACACACGGGCAAGGGCGCCGACTTCCGGCTCGCCGAGATGAACTTCCGCGACTACCCCGGCATTTATCACATGGTGGATATTCCCGAGGAGGACTGGCACCTGCTTCCTGACGTACCCGAGGGCAAGGATTCGGTGAACATCAGCCCGGAGGCCGAGCAGGCCCTGCAGCAGGCCGGGTACATCATCGGCCGGCTCCAGCGCGTGATCTTCTACGAACCCGGGGTGAAGGAAACCAACTGGAGTGCCACCCGTCCCGTCGCGGACACCACGGGCCAGGTCCGCCGCTGGGTGTATCTGCACTACTTCAAGGCCGGGCAGCCGTCCATCAATTGGCTGGATCCAACCTTTGCCGGAATGCGTCTGGTGGTGGGCGATGCCCTGCACTCGCTGCTGGACCTCGGCACGGGTGCCCTTCGCCTGGACGCCAACGGGTTCCTCGGCGTGGAGAAGAGTGCCGAGGAACAGCCTGGTTGGTCCGAAGGCCACCCCCTGTCCGAGGCTGCCAACCAGCTGATCGGCTCCATGATCCGCAAGGTGGGTGGGTTCTCCTTCCAGGAACTCAACCTGACCATCGACGACATCAAGGCCCAGTCCGAGGCCGGCGCGGACCTTTCGTACGACTTCATCACCCGCCCCGCGTACCACTACTCCCTGGTCACGGGCGATACCGAGTTCCTGCGGCTGACCCTTCGCCTGGCCATGGAGATCGGCGTGGACCAGGCGTCCTTGGTCCACGCCCTGCAAAACCACGACGAGCTCACCTACGAACTCCTGCACTTCGCCGCTGGACACCGTGATGACGTATTCGAGCTAGGGGGCGAGGAACTGACGGGCGCCGAGGTTGCGGAAAAGGTCCAGCAAACCCTCCGCGAGCGCCTGACCGGCGAGAGCGGCCCCTACAACGCCCTGTTCACCACCAACGGCATTGCCTGCACCACGGCGAGCTTCATCATGGCTGCGATCGGCATCCAGGATCCGGACTCTGTTACGGCCGAACAAGAGACCCAAATCCGCGATGTCCATGTGCTCTTGTCCATGTACAACGCGCTGCAGCCGGGCGTGTTCGCCCTCTCCGGGTGGGACCTCACCGGCATCATCGCCCTTCCCCGCGACGTGGTGGGCGAACTGACTGCGCAGGGCGATACCCGCTGGATCAACCGTGGCGCACATGACCTCATGGGCACCCGTCCGGACGCCGTGAAATCCGCGGCAGGGATGCCCCGGGCACGCAGCCTTTACGGTTCATTGCCGGAGCAACTCAAGGACTCCGGTTCCTACGCGCGCCGTTTGCAGGAAATCCTTCGCGTCCGCGAAACGTCCGGCATTGCCACGAGCACGCTGTTGGACGTGCCGGACGTTTCCAACCGCGCGTTGCTGGTGCTGGTCAACCAGCTCGGTGACGGGAACCTGGAAGTCACGGTGCTGAACTTCTCTGACCAGGACATCGCGGGCAGCATCCAATCCCCGCACCTGGTTCCGGGGGCCACTGTCCACGACCTGTTCAGCAGCTCGGACGTAGGCCAGGTGGACGACCTGCACAGCTTCTTCCTCGAGCTCGGCCCTTACCAGGGCACGGCTTTGGTTCTGCGGGAGCCGGAGGCTGCGGAGGAAGAGCCAGCCGCCGGGACACCCAACTGAGTCGCAGTTAAAGCCGTTTTGAGCCGGTCATAACGGTCTCAATTGCCACCCAGTTGGGGACGCGCACGACGTCGGCACCTGGGTGGGTGCCGACGTCGGGCTCTGCTGTTGGTCGCCTGTGAAGCGGCGGGGTGATTACCGGACCGGGTCCCAGCTCTGGACCAGGAAGGCCCAACCGCTCGGAGCGCATGGTCCCGGATCGACTTGATTGCCGCCGCCGCCGAAAGCGAATTTTTCGCCGATATTCAGAATCGTCCCATTGGGAAACACCACTCCGGTTTCAGTGATCTTTGTCCCCCGGGGAAAGATGAGCCCATCCTCGCTGCTTTCGCTGACGAGGCATCCAGCACTGTTCAGGCCCAGTGTTCCTCCGTTGAGCGCATCCATGTGGAAGTCTGCTTCCGGGTTGTTGGCGACGGCAGCTTTGTTGCCATTGCCGCCCGTGACGATGTGATGGTCGAACGTTGGCATCCGGCCCGTGAGTTCGGGCAGGGGCGGAAGCTCGTTTGGGTCGGGCGTCGAGGTGGCCACGGGTGAGGTGGCAGCAGGTTGGGGCTGCCCCGTCTGCGGGGCAAACACCCCGGACACCGCAACGCCGGCAACCACGGCAACCGTCGCGGCCACCAGGCCAACCCCCGCCGCCCTTCGGATCCTGCGTGTGGAGGACTGCTTGTGGAACTGTTCAACTGAGCCGGCCACGGTGAGTTGCTCCGCGTCGGCGAACCTGACGGCGAGGCTCCTCTCCCGGCTCAGGGCCAGCTCTTCTTCCGTCGCCGCCAAGGCGGGATCGGCTGCAGCCAGTCGCTCGAGGGCTTGCTTGGTGCTCATTCGTTGACTTCCTCTGCAGCGTGGTCGGCCAGAAGCAGCCGGCTGAGTTGTTTGCGGGCCCGGTGCAGACGCATCCGGACGGCCGTAGCGGTCAGCTGGAGCAGTTCCGAAATCTCGGCGGAGCTGAAACCGTCCCAGTAGGTCAGGAGAAGAACCTCGCGTTCCTCCGGCTTGAGCCTGTCCAACGCTTCACGGACCCCTTCATCATCAGAGCCCAACACCTGCGTCCGCTGCATCTCCAGCAGTTCTGTGAGGTTGTTCGAGCGAAGGTTGGCGCGGTAGTGGTTGCGGAGGACGTTCCTGGCGATGCCGAACACCACCAGCACGGAAAGTTCCTGGTCCTGACGGGTCTTCTCCCACGCAATCCTGAACACCTCCGCGCAGAGATCCTCGGCTGTGGACGCCCCCTCTGTCCGGCGGCGGAAGTACTTATAGACCTTGTCGTGGCAGGCCGCGTGTGCTGCCAGGAAATGCTTCTCCCTGGCCGACTCCACACGATCTCCTTGATCCGTCTTCACGCTCATAGCCGGTTAATGTCCGGCAGTCAGAAGAATGTAACCAACTTTGCGGAAGTTTGGGCGATCCCCGTTCCGTCACCACCTACTTTGGCCGCCAACCCCGGCGGCCTGCCGTGGTTTAGCGGCGTGTCGGCCCGGGTGGAAGCCAAAGTGGGTGGTGGCGGCACGCCCACGCGACCCGCACCCAAGCAAGGTCAGTGGTGGCGGCACGCCCACGCGACCCGCACCCAAGCACAGCGAACGACGGCGGGAGGTTCCCGCCGTCGTTCGCGTTGTGAGGGTGTGCTGCGATGAAGAGGTGATCAGGAGTTGAAGATCACGAAGAACTTACGGATGCGCTCCTTGATGTCCCACGTGCCCTGCCAACCGATGGGGAAGAAGGCCGCATTGCCGGCCTCAACGGTGACGGGCTCCTTGCCGTCTTCGGTGACAACCATGCGGCCTTCAAGGACGTGGATCACTTCGCCGCGCTCCAGGAACTCCCAGCGGGACAGCCCCGGGGCTGCTTCCCACACGCCGGAGAGGATGCGGGAATCGTCGCTGGCGAAGGGGACTGCCATGCGCACCGCGATGTCGTCGCCCAAGACCTCGGCGAACGGCTGGCCAAGGAGGGACTTCTCGAGGTCCGTCTCGAAGAGTTCCTTGGGCTGGAATGTAGTGGCCATGTGGCTCTGCCTTTCTGCTGGCACCGCTTCTGTGCGGCTGCTGGTGGATGGATTCCGCGGGTTGCTATCCATCCTGCGCGGTATCCATCGAAGCTAAAACCCTCAATCAGGACTGTTTTACGCTATCCCTTCGGGCAGGCCTCTCCCGCCGTCGGAGTTCGCCCACCACTGCGTCCACAACAACGAACACCAGCAAGCTCCAACCCAGCAAGGGCAGGAAGAATCCCACGGCCACCATCACCGTGATAGCGGCAAGGACGCCCACCCAATGCCCCCGCAGGAACGCACCACGGGGAGCAGCCCGGCCCACTGCCAAAGAGCCGCCGCGGGTGGGACGCCGCCTCCACCACATCACGTAGCCCCACACCACCATGGCCGCCAAGCCCAGTGCCACAGCCAAAAGCAGCAACTGGTTCGCGAGCCCGAACAACAGTCCCATGTGCGCTGCGATCCCCCAACGGGTGAGCTTCGCGGCGAGATTGAAGTCGTTGAAGTCCAGGCGGTTGGTGATCTGCCCGGTGGACGGATCGACGGCCACGGCACTGGCCGACGCCGGCCACTCCCTCCCCGCCTCAGTCACCGACCACGCCGTTCCCGGCTTGGTGGAGGGCTTGATGTCGACCATCGGCGCCTTGACGATGTCTGCGCGGGCGGCACTGGTCACGGAATCAAATAAGGCTGGATTGAAGGTTTGCTGAACCGCACTCGTACTGCCACCAGCGCCAGCGGTTCCGTGGCCCGAGTGGTCGCCACCCGCCGTCGTTCCTTCCCCTGTCAGCGACGTCTTGAGGCTCGGGGTGGTCCAGTCGAGGGCAGTCCGCAGCGTACCTACGTTGGCCCCTGCGTTCGCGGACCACGTCAGGCCAGTGGCCGAGAGGAACAGGAAGGCCAGGAGCATCACGGTTCCCGTGGTGCCGTGCAGCCACACGGTACGGGCTCGGCCGGTCCGCTTTCGCGGTGCACCCTGGCGTTTGCGGCGGATGCGCTCGATCCACAGCAGCAGTCCGCCCAGGGCAATCACCCACAGCCACGACGCCGCGAGCTCACTGTAGATCCGCCCGGGCTCGCCCAGGTTCAACGAACGGTGAAGGTTGGAGATCCACGTCCGGATGGGCATCGAACCGCTGCTGCCGTAGGTAGGCAGGTCGCCGCGGATTTCGGCTGTACCGGGGTGGACGAAGACGGTCCGGTACGTCGATTCTGCCAAGGTCGGGTCAGCAAACAACACCCGGGTGGTGTCTTCCGGCCCCGGCGCCGGGCGCACGGTGACGGGAACCGCGCCGCCGGCCAAGTCCATGGCCGCTTTGACCTGGGTGGACAGCGGCAACGGGTTCGCAACAGCCGGGACGCGCAACTCCTTGGCATAAAGGACCGGCTCCAATTGCGGTGCCATGGCGTACAGACCGCCGCTCAGCGCCGCAACCAAGAGGAACGGCCCGGCGAGGATCCCGGCGTAGAAATGGAGCCGGAGCAGGAAGGCCCGGAACCAACCGCTTTGGGGCGGCGTGTGCTCAGGATTTGGGGATGGCGTGTTGGAGGCCCCGACTGGGGGCTTGGCGAGAAGAGTCATGGGATTTTCCTTAAGGAAGATGGTGGCGCGTCAACGCACGACGGCGGCGTGGAGCGACTCGGGCGCGCGGCAAGCACCCGGAATCCGGAAGCGAGCCAGCGGCGCCGAGGGTGCTGCAAAAGCGCGTGGCAGCCGCACGTGAAAGCACGACGGCGGCGCGGCGCGACTCGGGCGCGTGGTTTACCCAACTGGGTCGCATTTGTGCGCGTTTTGAGGGCTTCGAATCATGCGGTGATCGCAACACCCGATTATTGAAGGGTGTCGATTGCCGTGGTGAAGTTCTCGAATCGTTTGGTTTCTGAGGTTGTTCA
>NZ_JBIVXM010000026.1:0-58675 GCF_044769205.1 Paenarthrobacter sp. NPDC090520 | reverse complement strand
CGGGCGATGAGCGCGACGATGAGGCTGATGATGATGTACAGGGCGCCGGCGACGACGAAGGAGAGCAGTCCTTCGTGGGTTTGCTTGGCTGATTGCTGGGCGTAGTAGGTGATCTCGCGGACGCCGATGGTGGAGGCCAGGGCCGAGTCCTTGAGCAGGCCGATGCCGTAGGTCGCGATCGCGGGCAGGGCGACGCGGAACGCTTGGGGAGTGATGACGTGCGCGACAGTGGTGACGCTGCTCATGCCCAGGGCGTGGGCTGCTTCGCGCTGCCCATCCGGGATGGACAGGAGCCCGGAGCGGTAGATTTCGGCCATGAACGCCGAAGCGATGATGGAGAACCCGATGATCGCTGCCTGGATGGTGGATAACCGGAGGGCGTATTGGGGGAGGCCGAAGTAGATCAGGAACAGCCAGGTGATCGGGGGGATGACCCGGACGATGTTGATGTACAGGGACGCAATGGTGCGGATGATCCCGATGGGGGAGCGGGCCGCTCCGACCAGGACGAGGCCGATGAGCCCCCCGAAGAGCAGGGAAGCGCCGGTGACGTAGAGGGTTTGGCCGACGCCTTGGGCGATGGAGGCCAGGAGTTGGGTGATCATGGTTACCGGTCCAGGACGGCTTTGAGGAATTGCCGGGTGCGTTCGTTCTGCGGGGCGGTCATGACTTGTTCGCTGGGTCCGATTTCCAGGACCCCGCCGTTGCCCATGACCATGATCCGGTCCGAGACGTCCCGGGCGAAGTGCATTTCGTGGGTGACCACCAGCATGGTCATGCCTTCATCGGCGAGGTCCCGCATGACGGCGAGGACTTCGAGGCCGATTTCGGGGTCCAGGGCCGAGGTCGGCTCGTCGAAGAGCATGACTTTTGGGGACAGGGCCAGGGCGCGGGCGATCGCGATGCGCTGCTGCTGCCCGCCCGAGAGGCGGGCCGGGTACGCGGAGGCCTTGTCCGGCAAACCCACCCGTTTGAGGAGTTTGTTGGCGACTTCTTCGGCCTGTTCCTTCGAGGAACCCAACACCTTCCGTTGCGGGAGGGTGATGTTTTCCATCACGGTCAGGTGCGGGAAGAGGTTGAAGCTTTGGAACACCATGCCCGTGACCCGGCGCAAGTGATCCAGGCTGGCCTTGTCCGGAAGCCTGGAACCGCCAGCGACCACCTTCGCGCCGCCGATGGAGATGGTGCCCTCGGACGGGGTCTCCAGGTAGTTCAAGCACCGCAGGAACGTTGACTTGCCCGCACCGGAAGGCCCGATGATCGAAACCACCTCACCCTCGGCCATGGACAGGTTCACGTCCTTCAAGACCTGGATGACCCCATACTTCTTACCCAGCCCGGCCACCTCGACCTCGCCAGTGAGAGCCGTAGGGGGAGCTTTCGTGCCAAAACTTAAGCCCATTTTTGGTTCCTTCAAATAGGCGGGACGGTTAGTCCCTGACGACGTTCGATTGGGAATGTGGGCTCCGTCGGAGCTCCGGGAGATTGAGAAGTTCGGCTGACTTGTAGTCCGCCTCACATTCTTTGTGCTGTACGTCACTCTACTGAGAAGGACCCGTGTTGTCTAGATATGTGATCACACATCACTAGAAAAATTCTGGAGACGTAGTAGTTGGTCCTGGCGTGCAAACGAATCGCACCAACTGGTCAAAGAGATCAGGATTCTCCGTAGTAATCAGCGCTGGTGCCACACAAGTTCCATGGGACACCCGGAAGTTGGTGCGCTTGGGCCGCGTCAGTCGTCGTGGTTGTCCCTTAGGCAACACCAAGACGCGAACATTGAGTGCGGGGGCTGGAGTATGAGTGTGGATCGACGGGCGTTGATCAGGGGTGGCGGACTTGCTTTGGCTGCCGGGGTGGTCGCGGCACAGCCTGCTGCGGCAGCTACGGCCGTGACAAAGAGTGCGAAACGCACGTATTACGCATCGGACTTCGGCATCTTGCCCAAGGCCTACATGCCGACACTACAAGTAAGGGATAGGAAGTACAGTCGGGGTAAGCTCGATGAGCCCAATGTGCAGGCGGTTGGTAGTGCTCCAGGCACGGCGGCCATAGATCAATCCGATGAGATCAACGCATTTCTGTCCCAGATTTCAAGCCTCGGTGGGGGCATAGCCATTTTTGAAGGTGATGCGAGCCAGCTCACTGGCTATGGCGTGAAAAAGCCGATTGTCATGCTTCCCGATGTGGCCATTTTGGGACTCGGTTGGAACAAGACGACTTTCTTTCTTCTGGACGGCGCCAATTGTTCGGTCTTCGTCAACAGCCCCGGCCCATCAAGCAACTACCAGGCTCTCCGCGATCTAAGGATCAACGGAAACCGTTGGGGTCAGGACTTTGGCGTCCTGGATTACGCGACGCCGGGTGCCGCAATTGGTGATCTCACCAAGCACCCCGCAGATGCCAACAACTGGCAATTCAACTCCCACGGCATCCTCATGGTGCCTGACTACAAGAATCCGCTGGCCACCGCCGGTGGCGATACGTACGCCCACCTTGAAAATATCTATGTAGTAAACCCGTACGGCAGTGCAGCGATGACCAGCAAGATCGGCGGTGAGATCCGGTTTCGCAATATTGTGTCGCAAGGGGCAGGAGGAAACGGATTCCAGGCCGGTTTCGACACCTTTCTCAGTGATGTCACAGTAGCTGTATCCGAGCATCATGGTTTCCTCCAGGCGAATGGCTCCACGCGGTACAGCAACACCAAGGCGTTTTGGTGCGGTCAGGTGTTCGACCGTTGGCAAGTTGGAGGTGGTTCGATAAACACGCGTCGGGCCTCGGCCGGGTACAAGATTGTGGGTGGCACCTGCGAGTTTGCGTCTTCGGAGGCGCAAAACTGCGGGGGAGAGGGATTCCTGTTCGTGGAGGCAGAGAGCGTCAACGGACAGGTCTCGGCTTTCGCCAACAACATGCTGGCCGACAGCGACACGAGGTCCAATCCGGCAAAGCTTCCCGGAATTCCATACGAGTACGTCAACGATGCTGCCTGGACCAACGAAGCGTCCAAGCCAGCTCCTACGCCCGGGAATTATCCTGGCGTACGCCTGAGTGGTAAGAGCAGGTACAACAATCTGGTGATCACTTCGCGTACTGCCGGCTTGCAGGGAAGCGGTCCACTGGGCCAGCAAGCGTATGCCCTGGGACTTGACGCAGCCAATGGCACGGTGAAGAACAATATCTCTGTCACACATTCGGATGGATATGACGGCAAGAGAATCAAAGGAATCCTCACATCCGTATTAAACGGTGATACAGGGGAAACCATGCAGGCCCGCGATGTTCATTCAGCGATTGTCAACAACTGGATTGTTGCCGACGGAAAGCAATGAGCGACGTCGTTCGCCAAGCCCCGGACGACCTATTCACCATCGATGTACCGGGAACCTACATCGCCATGGGCTCATGCGACATGCAAGGGACGGTTGCCAACACCAAATATAGGAACCATCCGTTCGCTGGTGGGATGGTCAGGATTATTTGCAGTGAATTCAACGGGCATCTTGCCATGGAAGCCATCAGGCTTGATGAGGCCGTGGCACCGTTCACCAGCATCAAGTTCGTTACGGACGCGAATTGGCAGGCGTGGACGAAGCGCAGCCGTGCGTGATTTTGGCTGAGCACTTAATTGCGGGGTGCAACGCTATGCGTTTAGAGGTAGGCGGTCGACCTAGACGTTGACCTGCACCCTACTGCTGGACGTCAGCGCCTGTTGCCCGGAGTGGTTGCTATCTCGAACAGTGCTTGGCGTAGTTCGCGGTAGCGTTCGGCGCCCAGTGCCTGTGCCCAGCGTTCTTCGGTGGCGGCGATGATGTGCAGCGAGAAATCAACAGCAGCACGACCTTGCTGGGTCAGGGTCACTATTTTCGCGCGCTTGTCCGCCGGATCACCGGCGAAGCTGACGTAGCCCTCGCGTTCCAAGTAGTTCATGAATTGGCCAATTCCAGCCTTGGTAATGGTGGCGCGCTCGGCCAACTCGGTGAGGCGGATTCCTTCAGCCGGGATCAACGACATCACCCGGTAATGGGAGGGCCGCAGTCCGGGGATGGACCGGGCCTGGATCGCTGATCTCAAGTTCCCGAAGGCGCCACCCAGAAGCGCCGCAATGTGTGGCAAGGAATCCGCGGGGGCTGAAGCATTGACCTCGGTCATAAACCAACTTTACCATCTAGTTAGTAAAGCTGGTTTACTGTTGCTGGTTGGCTCGACCACAGCCACTAGTCGGAGGGACGAACCCATGAAGGCTGCGGTACTCAACAACATGGACGCACTCGGCCCCGCAGCCCTCGACCAGGGTGCGCTGGCGGGCATCGCAGCAGCAGCGTTGGATGCGCCATCGGTGGAATTGCTGTCGGCCAACGCGTCGGAGATCACTTTCCCGATGTTCAACATGACCACCGGGGGCCTTTGGCGGGTTGATGGAACTGCCCGGATCGGATCCGCTGAAGACTCCGCCCCTTTCAGCGTGGTGGTGAAGCTTGTCCAATCCCCGCTGCTGTGGGGCGGCATCGAGCAGGTCCCACCGCAGATGCGCCGCGACATGGTGCGCCACTACCCATGGCGCACCGAGGCAGAGGTGTACGCCTCGGATCTGGCCGACGCCATGCCTGCAGGCGGCCGGCTCCCCAAGGTCTACAGCATCCAGGACACGGACGAACAGCGGACCGCGATGTGGATGGAGGACGTCACCGAAAGCCCGGGCGCAGTATGGGACGACGACAGATTCCGTGACGCGGCCACCCTGCTCGGCAGGCTCGCCGGAAGCACAGCAGTCAAGGACCGTGGCCCGGTCCTTCGCGTGGAAAAGGACGCGGACAGGATGCGCTTCTTCCTCAAAGGAGTCGGCGCGATGCTCCTCATCCCCGGTATTCAAGGAGATGACCTTTGGAAGATCCCCGCCGTGGCCGAAGCCGCGGATCCGCACTTGATTGCCGGGCTTCGCTCGCTCACCCTCCGGGCGGCCGGGCTCATGGAGGAGATCATTGCGCTTCCGGCGCTGCCCGCACACGGAGACGCAAGCCCACAAAACCTCCTGATCGAGAGGACAGACGGCGCGTCCACGGAGTTCGCGGTCATCGACTGGGGCCTGTACGGAGGAGCCTGTGCCGGATTTGACCTTGGCCAGTTGCTGGCCGGTCTGGTCAACCAAGGCACGATGAGCGGGGAAGAGCTCTATAGGCTGGAACCTTTGTGCCTTAGGGCCTACTGCGAGGGCCTGGCCGACGCCGGCGTCGAGACCTCCGAAGCCGAAGTGCGTCGAGGCCACGCGGCATCCATGGCCCTCTTCACAGGACTCTCGGCAGTAGCTACCCAGCGCCTGGCCGAACCCGACTCCGACGAACTCCGCACCCTGGTCGCCGGACGCGTGCACATGGCCCGCTTCGTACTCGACCTGCTGGCGTCCACGGACTGAACCGGCAGAGGCCCTTCAGGGAAGTTGTTCCGATGTTAACGAGGACGACGGCGGGAGTTGCCCTCCCGCCGTCGTCCGCGTTATCGCTTCCCGCCTCGCATTAGCGCGGCGGCAATCAGCCTTCGAGCCTTGAATGCTCGCCCAGGCGGTGCCATGAACGGTTGTGGTAGACCAGGGCGTCGCCGGGTTCGCCCGCTTGGACGTCACGCAGCACGCGGGACTCCAGGGCGTGAACGGCCAGGATGGTGGAGGTCCCCACCTCCATGCGATCGATGACGGCGCAGCGCACCCAGGCGCGGACATCGTCATACACCGCTTCGCCGGTCGGAAGGGCCGACCAGCGGTGAGTCTGGTCAAAGCGATCGGCGCCGGGAGTGGCCCCAAACTTAGCCAGGTCGACGTCGTGCGCATCCAGCAGGTGCACGACGACGGTTCCGGCGCGCGAAAGCACCTTGGACGACGAGGACAGTGCCGAGACCGAGAAAATCAGCAACGGAGGTTCCGCACTCACTGACACAACCGAGGATACCGTCAGCGCCACCGGCCCTTCGCCCGCATCCGCCGTGACGACGGCGACACCTCCCGGGTGGCCCCGGAACAGTGCCTTGAATTCGTCGGCCGAGAGGGAGGACGGGAAGCTTTGCTTCGGATCCGCAAGCCACGTGTCTGTGGGGTAGGCGTGAAACATCGTTACGACACCGTGGGGGCGGAACGGGCGAGTTCCTCGCGAATGATGTTAGTCCCGGCACTGAGAGCACTCAGCTTGGCCAGTGCGACGTCCCGGGGAAACGGTGCCATGCCGCAGTTGGAGCTGGGGATGAGCTTGTCCGCATCCACGAACTGCAGTGCCTTGCGGAGGGTGTCGGCCACCTCCTCCGGGGTCTCGACGGTCTCGCTTGCGACGTCGATTGCCCCGAGCATGACTTTCTTGCCCCGGAGGAGCTCGATGAGGTCCATGGGCACATGGGAGTTCTGGGATTCCAGCGAGATGATGTCGATGCTGGAACTCTGCAGCAACGGGAACGTTTCCTCGTACTGCCGCCACTGTGAGCCGAGCGTCGCCTTCCAGTCATTGTTCGCCTTGATCCCGTAGCCGTAACAGATATGTACAGCGGTCTCAGCGCGCAGTCCTTCTGCGGCTCTCTCAAGCGCAGCCACACCCCAGTCCTTGACCTCATCGAGGAAGACATTGAACGCGGGCTCGTCGAACTGGATGATGTCCACGCCGGCGGCCTCGAGTTCTTTAGCCTCCTGGTTCAGGATCGCGGCGAACTCCCAGGCCAGCTTCTCGCGGCTCTTGTAGTGGTCATCGAAGAGCGTGTCCACCATGGTCATTGGACCGGGAAGGGTCCATTTGATTGGCCGGTCGGTGGCTGCGCGGAGGAACTTTGCGTCTTCCACGAATACCGGCCGTTCGCGGCGCACCGGTCCGACGACGGTCGGCACGCTGGCGTCGTAGCGGTCGCGGATGCGCACGGTCTTGCGCTGTTCAAAGTCGACCCCGCTGAGATGCTCGATGAAGGTCGTAACGAAGTGCTGGCGGGTTTGCTCGCCGTCGCTGACAATGTCGATTCCGCGGCGGCTCTGCTCGTGGAGCGCGATGCGCAGCGCATCCTGCTTGCCCTCGAGCAGCGCATCTCCCTCCAGCTTCCACGGGGACCAAAGAGTCTCCGGCTGTGCGAGCCACGATGGTTTCGGCAGGCTTCCGACAACGGTGGTGGGCAAAAGTGTGTTCATGATTGACGATTCTCCGTGAGTCAGTTGACGAGAGCGGGGTAGTTGGCGGTCCACTGGTCCAGCAGGTCCTTGTGGGGCGTGATGAAGTGCTCCTCCGTGTACTTCGCCTGCTTGACCGCCAGCTGACTGCGCTCGACGCGGTCGTAGGCGATCTGCGTCCGCGAGTAGTCCTGCTCGCCCAGGCTGGGCTGATAGACGACGGCGGCGGCGGAGTTCGCGTTGTAAACCTCCGGGCGGTAGATCTTCTGGAATGTCTCCATGGTGCTGATCGTGCCGATCAGTTGCAGGTTGGAGTAGTCATTGAGCAGGTCGCCGCGGAAATAGAAGGCGAGAGGAGCCACGCTGCCGCGTGGCATGAAGTAGCGCACCTGCAGTCCCATTTTTGCGAAGTACGCGTCCGTGAGTGAGAACTCGTCCTGCTGGTACTCGACGCCCAGGACCGGGTGACGGTTCTCCGTTCGACGGTACGTCTTGCTCGTTGAGACGCTGATGCACACCACCGGCGGCTGCGGGAAGCGTTCCTGGCAGGCCGGGGAATCGAGGAATTGCTGGAACAGTTTGCCGTGAAGATCGCCGAAGTTCCCGGGAACGGTGGGCTTGCCGGCTTCCGCTGTTGCCGCCGGCAGTACGACGCTGAAGTCGAAGTCACGGACGTAGGAGGAGAAGTTGTTCCCGACAATCCCTTGGTGACGGACCCCGTTCAGCTGGTCGACGATCTGGATGTCGAGAACCTCGAACAGGGGGAACTGCTGATCCGTACCTTCGGCAGTGAACTGGATCTGCACGGAAACGATCTCAAGCTCGAGCTTGTAACGGTCCCGGTCCGGGTTGTCCCAGTCTGCGAGATCGTTGAAGCGGCGGCGGATCATGGTCAAGGCGTTGCGGAGGTTCTCCTGGCGGTGCTCGCCTCGTGCGAGGTTGGCGAAGTTCGTCGTGATCCGGGAGCCTTCTGACGGGGAGTAGTCCTCGTCAAAGGGGGTGGTGGTGATATTGAAGGTGAAGTCGTCTGCCATTGCTGCCAATCCGTTGATGATGGGCCGGAGACGGCCTTTCAGAAGGGGACGTATCCATGGTGCAGCCTTTCGATGGGTATCAGGTAACTCGTGGTTGCTATGCATTCATATAGAATTTGCCTATGGCCCAGATTTCGAGCGGATTGACCCTGCAGCAGCTCCGCTACTTCATAGAGGTTGCAGCGGAGGGGTCGATCTCTGCGGCTGCCGATCTGCTCTACGTAGCGCAGCCGACAATGTCCGCAGCGATGAAGGACCTCGAGACCCGGGTAGGCCGTGCTCTCCTTGTTCGTTCCGCCCGCGGGGTCACCCTCACCGAGGACGGGGCAGAGTTCCTCGGCTATGCAAGGCAGGTGGTCGAGCAGTTCGCCCTCCTCGAGCAGCGCTACCTCGGCAGGCCACCGACGCGACGTCTGCTCGGGGTGTCAACGCAGCACTACTCGTTCGCGGTGGACGCGTTCGTCCGGATGGTCAAGGCCTCTGAGGTGGCCGAATACGAGTTCTCGCTCCGTGAGTCCCGCACCTGGGACATCATCGAGGATGTCCGTACGCTCCGCAGCGAGGTAGGTATCCTCTACCGGAACGATTTCAACCGGAAGGTCATCGACAAGCTGCTCCGGGAATCCGGGCTGGCGTTCACACCGCTTTTCCTCGCAGATCCACACATTTTCATTTCACGGAAGAACCCGCTCGCCGCAAAAGAGCGAGCGACACTCGACGATCTGGCCGGCTTGCCGCGGCTGACCTTCGACCAAGGTGCGAACAACTCCTTCTACTTCGCCGAGGAGATCCTCTCCACCTTGTCCAGTAAGCAGGAGATCCGGGTCTCTGACCGTGCCACCATCTTCAACCTCATGATTGGGCTCCACGGCTACACGATCTCGACGGGCATCATCAGCGGGCAGCTGGACCCGGAGATCGTTGCCATCCCGCTCGACGTCGACGAACGCATCGAGATTGGCTGGATCGGTCACGCCGCGATTCCGCTGACCGACCAAGCGCAGCGCTACCTTGGGGAATTGCGGGCCGTCGTAGCTGAGTTTGGCGTAGCGCTACTCGACTGACTGAAATCTCAGCGGACGGTGTCAGTTTGGCCGCCACCTGCGGAGGCCGCTGAGCAGTTGACCGAGGTTTCAGCCTGTCCCTCCGGGACCTGCCCATGAGCCGAAATCACCGTGGATCCCTTTGCCGCGTTCGTCGTCGTCCTTGCCGCATCGACGGCACCGCCGGTACACCGTTCCATCGTCGGCGTGTTCGACGTGCCATTCGTGCCGGATGTTCAGTTTGCAGAGCAAAGCCTGGATCATGGCCGCCCCCGGTTCACAGCGCAGGACTCCTTACATCCATGATGGCCTCCCTAAAGATTCATGAAAAGTGATTGCTACTGTTCCGAAGCGCACGCGCGATCAGTGTCTAGGGACTCGTGTCTGGAACCATCATCTGGCCGAATTGGCTGCCGGGCAGGGACGATCGCGGTAGGGGGCGTGGCGTGGCAGACGGGGTGGAGTTACCCCGCCTTGCCAGGGCCGTCTACGACCATAGGTCCACGGTTTCACCGGATGAGGATCAGCGCAGCGTAGCGGCGATCCGACCGTCGACCAGGACTGCCGCTACTTCCGTCAGGTCAGGCGTCTCCGAGGCGGGGACGCCGACCGCGACGGTCCTGTAAGCAACAGCCGCCGAAGCAGCAGGAGCTGCGTCATCCACCGAGGACAACGACTCCAGGGTCACTACACCCACAACTTCGCGCGGGTGGACGGTTCCAAAGCTATCGCCACGGTCCAGCACCAGGAACGCCGGCTCGCTTGGCCCCAGCGACCGGGTGTGAAGTTCGACGGCGGCCTCCGCCGCTGTCAGGCCGTTCGCCAGGAGATGAACTCCGGCAGGCGCACCGGTGAGGAGCGAGCGGATGGTTCCGTCCGGCGTCGTCGGTTCCAGGAAGCCGAGCGAGGTGAGCCAAGCGTCGTCGAAATAGGTGGAGAGGTAGTTCCTGCCCGAGTCCGGGATGACCGCAACGATGGTGTGGCTTTCATCCAACGTGGCTGCAAGTTCCAGAGCCGCCGCCAAGGCTGTGCCTCCCGTGGCGCCAATGAGCAGCCCTTCCTCCAGGGCTGCACGGCGGGCGGTGAAGATGGCGTCGCGATCGCTGATGCTGAAGTACTTGTCCACCAAGGTGGTATCGAACGCTTCAGGCCAAATGTCCTCCGCGGAGGCCGGGTGAAGGGGGTGACCGGCACCTTCGGTGTATTTGAGTGAGCCGTTGCCGCCACCGTAGCGGGAGTGCTCAGGGTCTGCCGCAATGACCTGGACCAGGCCGTCGCTGGCTTCCTTCAAGTAGCGGCCGGTGCCGCTGATGGTCCCTCCGGTTCCGACGCTCGCAACGAAATGCGTCACCGCACCCTCGGTGTCTTTCCATATTTCAGGTCCCGTGCCGGCAAAGTGGGCGCCGGGGTTGGCCGGGTTGTCGTACTGGAGTGCCAGCCAGGCACCCGGGGTCGAGGCTGCAAAGGCCGCCGCTCGGTTCGCCAGATGGTCCGGGTGTGAGCGCGGCACGAAGTCGGCCACCAGGTGCACTTCTGCCCCGAAAGCCCGGAGCAGCCGGACCTTTTCCGCTGCAGTGGCAGCGGGAGCGAAGATCACCGAACGGTAGCCCAGTTGTGCCGCCACCAGGCTCAGCCCGATCCCGGTATTACCGCTGGTTCCTTCAACCACCGTCCCGCCAGCCTTTAAGAGTCCGGCCTGTTCAGCTGCGCGGATCATGGACAGTGCGGCCCGGTCCTTGACGCTGCCACCAATGTTCTGGAACTCCAGCTTCGCGTAAATGCGTGGCCGGACGCCCACGCCGAGCTTCTTCAAACGGAGCAGGGGAGTGCCACCGATGGCATCGAGGACTGATTCGTAAACGGTCATGCCGCCCACGCTAGGAGGCAGGAAAACGGTGCGCCAAAAACCGTTGAGCAACGCGTCAGGCGTCGCTACACGCGGCTCAACGCGACGCAACGCATCGTCACGCGGGGTACAGGCCGGAGTGGAAAATGACGAATTTGGCAGTCCGTTGACGCGGTGTTTCCCGCGTTGACGCCCCGCGTCAGGGCGTTTGTACATTCCTTGGAGGTGCTCCTAGATTCAGTTCCAGGTCAAGAGTCAGCGCGCCAAGGACCGGCTCGCGCTGCGGCAACCCTCAGGCATTAGGTGGCGGGGTGCTCCGGAAACAGACCTGGCCGCGTTTGCGGCAAGTGAATGTCGACCGGCCGCGCGGCGGCCTCTGAAAAGAGAGAACATGCCTACAAATTCTGTACCCGAATTCCGTTCACGCGTTGTTGGGCTGGAGCTCGACGGCGATGGAGCCCACCCGGCTGCGTGGCGAAAGGCGCTCCACGATCCGCAGGCGCTGTTGGGGGGCTTACGGATCCGTGAGACTGTCCAGGCCGCCGATATCGCGGGATTTCACCTTGCCACGTTCAAGGACACCCGGGCCGTGGATGCCGGCAGCACAGGAATCCCAACGCGTATCGACGCCATTCAGCGCGCCGCGTTCGCAGCGCCCCTCACGGGCTCCCTGGGCCTGGTTCCGGAAGCAGGAACGCTCTTCACTGAGCCATTCCACGTCGCAACCCAGCTCGCCAGCCTGGACTACTCCTCCCAGGGCAGGGCCGGTTGGTTGGTGAACGCCGCGAACCTGCTGGAGGAAGCCCGCTCCGTGGGCCGCACGCCGCTGGCAGAGAACGAGGTCGCGGCCGAGGCAGCCGATGTGGTCCAAGCCAGCCGCAGGCTCTGGGATTCCTGGGAAGATGACGCCGTGCTCCGGGACGTGTCCACGGGCCGCTACCTCGACCGGGACAAGATCCACTACGCCGACTTCGAAGGAGCGCGTTTCTCCGTGAAGGGACCGTCCATCATCCCCCGCCCCTTGCAGGGACAGTTGGTGGTATTTGCCCCCGCAGGTCTCATTCCGGCCGTCGAGGCAGACGTGGCCTTGGTATCCGCAGCGTCCGTTGAGGCCCTTCCGACGGCGGCCCACGCGGCAGCGGCGGCTGGTGCCCAGCGGACGCTCGTGGAGTTGGACGTCATCCTGGATGCCCGTGGACAGACGGCCGCCGAGCGCCTGGCCGAATTGGACTCCCACGAGGAATGGCAGGGCGGAGCCCGCTACGCCGGAAGCGCTGAGGGCTTGGTGGAAGTGCTCACCACACTGTTCGCAGCGGCAGACGGCGTTCGCCTCAAGCCTGCTGTCCTGGACGTCGACCTCCCCGAACTGGCCTACAAGGTGCTCCCCGCGCTGCACAAGACCGGGTTGGTGACGCCACCCAAACCGGGCGCGACGCTGCGGGAAACGTTCCATCTTCCCCGCCCGGCCAACCGCTACGCCGCGGCCTGACCGACGCCCACGCATCACAGAAACCACAAGAGAGCTCACCCATGACCAAGCACCACCGCATCGCAGGCAACGGGCAGATCCAGTTCGGCGTCTTCTTCCAGGGCGTCAACCACACCACGGTCTGGAAGGACGCAGCCAGCGGCTCGCAGACCGATTTCGAATCCTTCCGCCGCGTGGCCCAGACCGCTGAACGCGGCCTGTTCACCGCGTTCTTCCTGGGCGAGGGCCTCCGCCTCCGCGAGCACCTCGGCAAGATCCACGACCTTGACGTCGCAGGGCGCCCGGACGCCCAGACCGCCCTCGCTGCCCTGGCAGCTGTCACCACCAACATCGGCCTGGTGGCTACCCAGAACACCACCTACAACGATCCCGCGGACCTCGCCCACCGGCTGGCCAGCCTGGACCTCCTGTCCGACGGCCGCGCCGCGTGGAACATCGTCACCACGGACAACGCATGGACCGGCGCCAACTTCCGGCGCGGCGGGTTCCTCAAGCACGAGGACCGCTATAACCGGGCCGAAGAGTTCGTCCAGACGGCCAAAGCGATCTGGGATTCCTGGGCCGACGGCGCAATCGCCGGGTCCCGGAACGACGCCCGCTGGCTCCGCGAAGGCAGCATCACTCCCGTGCACCGCAAGGATGCAAGCTTCGACGTCGAGATCACCGGCCGCCTCCCGCGCTCCACCCAGCACCACCCGGTGCTGTTCCAGGCCGGCGACTCACCCGATGGCCGGGACTTCGCCGTGCGGAACGCCGACGTGATCTTCTCGGCGCACCCCGAACTGGAGGACGCGAAGAAATTCCGCGAAGACATCGTCGCCCGTACCCTCAAGGCAGGCCGCCCGGCCGATGACGTGAAGATCTTCCCCGGACAGGAATTCATCCTCGGAGCCACGTCCGCCGAGGCGGAAGAGAAGCACCAATGGGTCCGCTCCCAACAGGTGGGTCCGGAAACGGCCATCGCCTACCTGGAACAGTTCTGGGGCCGCACCCTGGCCGGGTACGACCCCGACGGGCCCCTCCCGGACATCGACCCGGTGGTTGACGTCACCAACCCCACCCGCGGCAACGCCTTCCACGGCAAGAGCGCCAAGGAGCTCGCTGCCCAGTGGCGTGAGGAAGCCAAGGACAAGGGCTTGTCCATCCGGCAGTTCGTCGCCGCCAGGTCCCGCCTCAATGGCCGTGGCCTGGTGGGATCCTACGATGACGTCGCCGACAAGCTTGCCGAATACGCCCACACCGGGGCGGTGGACGGCTTCAACATCACCCCGTGGATCGTTCCTTCCGGCCTGGACGAAATCGTCAATGAACTCGTTCCCAGGCTGCAGGACCGCGGCGTGTACCGCACCGAATACGAAGGCAGCACCCTCCGCGAAAACCTCGGCCTCCGTGCGCCGCTGACCCAGCGCAGTTCACTCACCAGCACCCAACTCACCGAAAGCGAAGACGTCGCATGAGACTCCCCAAACCGGCCCCAGCAGGCCGCGGAAAGAAACCCGCCGCCGTCGCCGGCGTCCTGGGAGCCATTGCGCTCCTGGCCTCCGCTTGCGGTGGAGGGGCCGACGCCGGTGCGCAGCAAAGTGCCGCGTCCTCGCCCGTTCCGGGTGGGAACCTGAACTTCGCTGTTTCCGTTGACCGTGGCTGCATCGACCCGCAGCAGGTAGGCAACAACGACGCGATCGCGATTGCCCGCCAGACCGTGGCCTCCTTGACCTCGCAGGACCCGAAGACCGGCGAAATCGTGCCGTGGCTGGCCGAGAAGTTCGAGAACAACGCTGATGCCACCAGCTTCACTTTCACCCTGCGCACCGGCGCGAGCTACGCGGACGGGACTGCCATCGACGCCCAGTCGGTGAAAACCAACTTCGAAGCCATCAAGGCCCTCGGCGCCAAGGCAACCCTGGGCTCCACCTACCTGAGCGATGTCAGCGCCATCACCGTCAAGGATCCGCAGACCGTTGTGGTGGACTTCTCCAAGCCCAACGCCCAGTTCCTGCAGGCAACGTCCACGTTCACCCTGGGGCTCCTGTCTCCGGCGTCGGCCAAGCTCTCCGAAGCAGACCGTTGCGCCGGAAAGTTCTCCGGCTCGGGTCCCTTCAACGTCAAGAGCTACACCGTGGACAAGGAAGCCGTGCTCGATCGCCGTGCAGGCTACAACTGGCCGTCTTCCACCAACAGCAACAAGGGCGAGGCGTACCTGGACACAGTGACGTTCAAGATCATCCCGGAAGCAGGCAACCGCACGGGCAGCCTGCAGTCCGGGCAGATTGACGCGACGGCAGCGATCTCGGCCGCGGACATCGGACTGTTCAGTGGCAACGGCTTCTGGAACGAAACCCGGGCCAACCCGGGAGTCGTCTACAACCTGTACTCCAACGAGTCCAACCCCAAGTTGAAGGAAACCGCGGTCCGACAGGCCATCTCCAAGGCCATCAACCGCGAAGAAATCACCAAGACCCTGCTGACCGAAGCCGACCAGCCTGCAAAGGGCGTCCTGTCCCACACCACCCCCTACTTCAAGGACTACAGTTCGCTGCTGGCCCACGATCCGGACGGTGCCAAAAAGCTCCTGGACGACGCCGGATGGAAGCCCGGAGTGGACGGCATCCGCGAGAAGAACGGCGAGAAGCTCTCCTTCAAGGTCACCTACTGGCAGTCACCAAAGGAAGTCCTGGAACTCATCCAGCAGCAGCTCAAGGAAATCGGCGTTGACCTGCAGTTGAAGTTCACCACGATCGCCGATGTCACGGCTGCCCAGGCGGACAAGACCTATGACTTCTCCTACGGCAACCTGACCCGAAGCGACCCGGACGTCCTGCGCACGGTCTTTGCCTCCAACACTGCCCGCGGTGGCAGCAACCTCCGCGATAAGCTCCCCGTTGATGACACCCTGGGCGAGCAGGCCGCGGCCCTGGACAAGGATGCCCGCCAAAAGCTGGTGGACCAGGCCCAGGAAGCCCTGATCAAGGATGCACACTCCATCCCGCTGTACGAGCTCTCCACCACGATCTCTGCCAGCGGGAAGGTCCACGACCTCAAGTTTGAGGCGTCCAGCCGCTTGGACTTCTACGACGCCTGGCTGAGCAAGTAGGCATCCCATGATCCGCTACATCGGCCGTCGGTTGCTGCAGGGAGCGTTCGTTCTCTGGGCCGCTTACACCGTGTCCTTCCTGATCCTGTACTTGCTGCCCGGCGACGCCGTGAGCATCATGGCCAGCGGCGACGAACAGAACGCCGTGGACCCTGCGCTCGTGGCCAAGCTGCGTAGCGAGTACGGACTGGACAGGCCCATCCACGAGCAATACTTCATTGCCTTGGTGAAAGCCCTGCAATTGGACTTCGGGGTCTCGATCAAGAACGGCGTGCCTGCCACGACCTCGGTGGCCGAAGTGATGCCGGAAACCATCAAGCTGGCCATCGCCGGTTTCGCGTTGGCTGTGGTGCTCGGAAGCGTGTTGGCAGTGGTTGCGGCGTTCAGCCGCAACCACTGGATCCGCACGGTATTCTCCTCGCTCCCACCGTTGGGAATCGCCGTGCCCACGTTCTGGATCGGCCTGCTGCTGCTTCAGTTCTTCTCCTTCCGGTTCCGTTTGTTCCCTGCGATCGGCAACGACGGCGCTGAGAGCCTGGTGTTGCCGGCGTTGACTCTGGCGATACCCACCTCAGCGGTGATCGCCCAGTTGCTCACGCGCAGCCTTCACCAGACACTCGGGGAGCCATACATCGAGCAAATCAGGGCCAAAGGAGCCAGCGAAGCACTGATCAACTTTGGCCATGCCCTGCGGAATGCGGCCATTCCCACGCTGACCATGTTGGGCATCCTGGTGGGCAACCTTCTGGCCGGAGCCGTGGTGAGTGAGACCGTGTTTTCCCGGGCAGGGATCGGCCGGCTGACTGTCACGGCGGTGAACAGCAGGGACATCCCCGTGGTGCAGACCTTGGTGGTCCTGGCCGCTGCCATTTTCGTGGTCACCAGTCTGATTGTCGATCTGATCTACCCACTCGTGGATCCGCGCATCAACACCGCGCGCGGAGCCAAGGCCTAGGAGGGCCAGCATGTCGCAGCAACTTGATACCCGGGTGGAAAGCCCTCCTGAAGCCGCAGGTTCTTTACCGCCTTCCGGCCTGGGGGAAGTCGCCGCAGCCGTACACCCGGCGTTGGGCGTGGCCGCGAAGTACCCCCGGGCGGGGCGACTGGCGAGGGCAGCCGTGGCGCGTCCCGGGCTGGTGCTGTCCGTCCTGGTTGTCGCGTTGGTGATCCTTTGGGCCCTGGTCCCGACGGCCTTCACCTCCTGGCCGCCGGACACGGGCGTTCCTTCGGCACGGCTCAAGGCACCTTCGCCCGAGCATTGGTTCGGCACGGACAGCCTGGGCCGCGACTTGTTCTCCCGCGTGGTCCACGGTTCCGCCACATCCCTGGCGGCCACCGCGGTTGCCGTGGCCGTCGGGCTCGTTGCGGGTTCTGCGTTGGGATTGCTGGCCGGATCGCTGCGCGGCTGGATGGACGATGCGATCATGCGCGTCATGGACGTGCTCCTGGCCATCCCCAGCCTCCTTCTCTCGCTGGCCCTGATCACGGTCCTGGGGTTCGGGACCATCAACATTGCCGTCGCTGTAGGCGTGGCAAGTGTGGCCAACTTCGCCCGGATCATGCGGGCCGAGACGCTGCGCGTCAGTACGGCCGTGTATGTCGAGGCGGCGCGCTCGGCTGGCGTCCGCTGGCACAACATCTTGCTCCGGCACATTCTTCCAAACGCCGCGGGGCCGGTCCTGGCGTTGTCTGCCCTGGAATTCGGTATGGCCGTGCTCTCGATTTCGTCCCTGAGCTTCCTTGGCTTTGGCGCACCACCACCCTCCGCCGAGTGGGGTTCCCTCGTGGCCGGAGGCCGCGACTACCTGGTGGCGGCCTGGTGGTTGGTGACCTTGCCCGGCATGGTGATTGCCGCCGTCGTGCTTTCCACCAACCGCATCTCCCATGCGTTCCAGGACGCTGAAAGGAACCGCGCGTGAGCCCGCTGCTCAGGGTCCAGGACCTCCACGTGGAATACCTGGTCAACGGCGAGGCGAAGACTGCCGTGTCCGGGGTGTCCTTTGACGTCAATGCCGGCGAAGTAGTGGCAATCGTGGGGGAGTCAGGCTCCGGCAAGACCACCACCGCGCATTCCATCATCAACCTGCTTCCCGGCAATGCCAGATTCTCCTCCGGCAGCATTGCGTTCGACGGCGTTGATCTAACCCAACTGACCCGCAAGGAATGGCAGGGTGTCCGGGGCAGGGAGATCGGTCTGATACCCCAGGATCCCACTGCGTCCTTGGACCCGCTCCAGAAGGTGGGCGAGCAGGTGGCGGAAGCCTTGACGATCCACAGGATCCAGCCCAAGAAGGAGGCACGGCGGCGGGCCGTTGGGCTGTTGCGGGAGAGCGGCATCCGTGACGCCGACACCCGCGCACGGCAGTACCCGCACCAGTTTTCCGGGGGTATGCGGCAACGTGTCCTGATCGCAACGGCACTCGCCGCGCAACCCAAACTCGTGATCGCCGACGAACCCACCAGCGCCCTGGATGTCACCGTCCAGCGACAGATCCTGGACAACATCGCTGCCCTGACCACCGAGCGTGGCACGGCTGTCCTCCTGATCACGCATGACCTCGGCGTCGCCGCTGACCGGGCGGACAGGATCATCGTCATGAAGCAGGGCGTGATTGTGGAGGAAGGGTCCGCGGCCGAGGTCCTGGGAGACCCGCACCACGAGTACACCCGGCAACTCATCGAGGCCGCCCCCGGGCTGAGCCCACGGCGGTTACGTACAGTATCTGCTGTCGAGCGTTCGACGGCGGGTGGTGCCGTTTTGGTGGAAGCAACCGCCTTGCGCAAGGTCTTCCCGCTGCCCCGGACAGCTGGCGGTGCCCGGAGCCTCACCGCCGTGGACGATGTCTCCCTTGATATCCGACGCGGCGAGACACTGGCATTGGTGGGCGAATCGGGGTCCGGAAAGAGCACCGTGGCGCGGCTGCTGTTGCGCCTCGAGAAGCCAACGTCCGGTTCGGTAGTGTTCGACGGCGTTGACCTCGCCTCCGTGCGTGGCGAACGGCTGCGGCAGCTCCGGCGCCGTTTCCAAGTGGTGTTCCAAAGTCCCTATGCCTCGGTGGATCCACGCTTCTCGGTGGAGGACATCATTGCTGAACCGCTCGGGGCATTTTCCGAGGGCACTCCAGGCGGGAGGCGGGAACGGGTGCGCTCCTTGCTGGAGGAAGTGCATCTGCCCTCCGACTACGCCTCGCGGCGCCCGGCCGAGCTCTCAGGAGGGCAAAGGCAGCGCGTAGCGATCGCCCGGGCGTTGGCGTTGAAGCCCGAACTTGTGGTGCTGGACGAGGCGGTCTCGGCCTTGGATGTGTCAGTCCAGGCCCAGATCCTGTCGCTGCTGGTGGAACTGCAGGAACAGGAGTCGTTGAGCTACCTGTTCATCTCGCATGATCTCGCCGTGGTGCAGCAAATCTCGGACCGCGTCGCAGTGATGCAATCCGGGAAGCTCGTGGAAATGGGCGACGCCACGGACGTCCTGGTGAACCCGGCGGAGGAGTACACGAAGGCGCTCATCAGTGCGATCCCGGGCCGTCGGCTGACTCGCTGAACAAATGTTGCAACGGTATTTCACAATGGCCACCGGGCAACAGCTCTTCGATGAGGCGATGCGTTTGACAGGCTGTTTTAGGGCTGGAAGAGTGGGCAACTCGCTGATGCAACCGGCGGCCCTTTTCCCAGAGGCCGGAGGCCTTCGCAATGACCGACATCCACATCAGCCCTTTCCTGGACGAGCGCGTAGTCCAAGACCCAACCCTTGACGACAGCCTCGACCTCGGCACACTTTACGGGTTGTACGTGAGCTGGTGCCTGACCGCTGGCCAGAACCCCGCACCTCAGGACGTGTTCTGCACGGCACTGCGACACCATGGCGTGGCCCACGACGACGAACAGGGCCTGGTCCGCGTCTATCCGGGTCTGCGGATCCTCGATCCCCTCACGGACAGTGATGCCGTCGCCGGGGCAGCTGCCTCTCCGTAGAACCCGGGCCGCGCTGCAGGTTTGCCTGTTTCAGGTCTTGGCGGCAGTGGGGTTTTGAAGCCGGCGGCGGCTGGGGGGAGAGTCTCGGTCTCAGAAGACTCTGTCGCCGCCGGCTTCGTTCTGGGTCGGACCGCCTTTCGACGGCCGGGGCACCGGTTGGAGGAGACCACCGATGCGATGCGGTGGAAGTCCGGCGATGCTTGGGGCCAACCGTCCTTCCATGAACCAGTCAACAGTTCAGCGGGCGGAGGAACACGAGTAGTTTGTACTCGATTTACGCCAACGATCCGGGGGCGTTCTGGGGACTTGTACTCACAAACAACGTCCCGACTACTTGGAATCCGAGCCACAGACGCCGGATTCAATGACGAAATCGGACGCTGCGTAACGCCACATTGCGGTCCATGAAGGTGCACGACTCCCAGTGACCGAAGGTGTCTTTTTTCATTGTCTGGGGTCACGCGGCAACCGTAATCTCAATGCAGCCAAGGCCGCAGGGCAGTAATTCCTGCAGCCGCCGCCTCCCGACCCGGACCGTACGTTCACGGACCTGTCCGGGTTGCAGGCTACCCCGCATCTGCATCACCATCTCCGTTCCAGGCTTGGATCCAGCAAGCCTGCCCTCTCCCCGAAGGAACACGTCCCGTGTCGTCACCCCAAGACAACTCCTCCACCCGCATCGTTGCCGGTGGATCCACCAAGCCCAAACACCGCGCCCTCAAGATCGGCATTGCAGCAGGCGTGGTCCTGCTGATCGGTGCCGGCGCAGCTGTAGCTTCCGTTGTGTCGAACAACAACCAGGCAGCCCCGGCTGTGACCACCTCGCCGGCGGCTGAGCTGAAGCTTGGTTACTTCAGCAACGTCACCCACGGCCCTGCGTTGGTGGGTACCAGCAAGGGCTTCATCGCCAAGGAGCTCGGCAGCACCAAGCTCAGCACCCAGGTATTCAACGCCGGCCCGGCCGCGATTGAGGCCCTGAACGCCGGCGCGATCGACGCCACGTACATTGGCCCGAACCCGGCCATCAACTCCTTCGTCAAGAGCAACGGCGAGTCCATCAGCATCATCGCCGGCGCGGCAGCCGGTGGTGCCCAGTTGGTGGTCAAGCCCGGGATCACCTCCGCAGCGGACCTGAAAGGCAAGGTCGTGGCCTCGCCGCAGCTTGGCGGCACCCAGGACGTGGCGCTGCGGGCCTGGCTGGGTCACCAGGGATACAAGACCAGCCCTGATGGCAGCGGTGATGTGACCATCAACCCCACCGAGAACGCCCAGACGTTGAAGTTGTTCCAGGACGGAAAGCTCGACGGCGCGTGGTTGCCTGAGCCGTGGGCCTCCCGTCTGGTGCTCGAGGCCGGGGCGAAGGTCCTGGTGGATGAGAAGGACTTGTGGGAGAAGGGTGATTTCACCACGACCATCCTGATCGTGAACAAGAAGTTCGCCGCCGAACACCCGGAGACGGTCAAGGCGTTGTTGAAGGGCCACGTTGAATCCGTGAACTGGCTGAACTCCGCCTCCGCCGAGGAGAAGGCCACCACCATCAACGCCGTGTTGAAGGACACCGCGGGCAAGCCACTCCCGGCCAATGTGATCGACCGGGCGCTGCAGAACATCAAGTTCACCACCGACCCGCTGGCCGGGACGTACAAGAAGCTGCTCCAGGACGGCGTGGACGCAGGCACCACCAAGACCGCCGACATCAACGGCATCTTCGACCTCCGCACCCTGAACGAGGTAGAAGGCAAGAAGACCTCCGCCGCCGGACTCGGCCAGGAATAGCAAGGCACGCAACGAGGAAGGTGCCCGGGCCTATCAGCCCGGGCACCTTCCCTTTTAAGATCCAGCTCGCCGGGGGATAAGTGCTCAGGGTCGCCCGGTGATCGTCCCATCTTGGTCGGTCCTGTCGAATTCGAGGCCGAGCAGGGCGTTTTCCGTTACTTCGGGCAGTGCGGGGTGTATCCAGTATTGCTTGGTGGCGAAGTCGCGGACGTCCAGGTCAAAGGCCAGCACCGTGATCATTTGCTGTATGAGGGTGGATGCCTGCGGGCCCATGTAGTGGGCACCGAGGAGTTTTCCAGTCTCATGGTCCGCGATGAGCTTACAGATCCCGGTGGTGTCTTCCAGGGCCCAGCCGTAGGCGACGTCTCCGTAGTCCTGCACTTTCACGGTGACCTTGTGGCCGTGTTCGCGGGCCTGGTCCTCGGTCATGCCCACGGTGGCTATCTGGGGGTGGGTGAATGTGGCTGCGGGGACGTGCTGGTGCGGCATCCGCTGAAGATCGTGGGGGTTCAGCAGGTTGTGGCGTACAGCGCGCATTTCGGCATTGGCGACGTGCTTGAGCATGTAGGGGGAGGACACGTCTCCGAGGGCCCAGACACCAGCGGCCGTGGTCGACCTGCCGTATTCATCAACCTCGATGCGCCCTCCCTCCGTCATCGCGATCCCGGCGGATGGCAGGTCCAGCCGGTCGCCGTTGGGTATCCGCCCGGTGGCCACCAGCAGTACTTCCCCCATCACGGAGGTCCCGTCGTCGAGCCTGACCGTAACCCCTTGGGCAGTCTGCTCGGCATCCACCACGGTTCGGCCTGACCGGATGTCGAAGCGTTGTGCCGCCAGGGCGTTGAACCGGTCGTGGAGGTCGTGGTCGAGGTGGCGCAGGAGCGTCGAACGGGGGATAACCGTGACGCCGGTTCCGAGAGCGTCGAAGACGTGGGCGAACTCCATGGCGATGTAGCCTCCGCCGATGATCACCACGGACTTGGGCTGCTCGGGCAGCCGCATGATGTCCTCATTGGTGTAGTACCGCACGCCCGAGGAGGCGATGGCCTCAGGGATGGAGGGACGGGAACCGGCGGCGATGACGATCTGATCACCTGAGATGGTCTTTTGGTGCTTGCCTTGGCCGGTGCGGACCGTGCGTTCTCCGACGAAAACAGCATGCTGGTCGTAGACGTCGATGTTCGGGGTCTGCGGGCCTCGGCGGTACTCCTCACCTGAGGCGGCGATGGGGTCGATGCGGTTCCCGAAGATACGGTTAACCAGACCCGGCCAATCGACAGAGCTCACTGTGGCTTCCAATCCCAGTCGTCCCGACTCAGCAATTTCACGTGCCGTATCTGCGGTATGGACGTACATCTTGGACGGGATGCAGCCGGCATTGAGGCAGGTGCCGCCGAAGGAGCCTTCCTCGATGATCGCGATCGACTGGTCGTCGAACCCGGGTCCGGGGATGGAATTCCCGGACCCCGTGCCGATGATGATCAGGTCGTAGTGTCGATCCACGGCGATGCCGCTGGCAACAGTGTGCATAGGGGTCCTCACTCTCTCCAGTGTTGTTCACCCACAGGATTCCAAAGTCCGACGCCGTTACAGCAGCTGGCTGCCCGGTCCAGATTGGCTGTCGTTCCAAGGGGCCAGCCAATTGCGAGAATAGCAGGATGGGTGCAGGTAAAGAGATTCTTGAATACCTTCTGTCGTGCTTGGAAGATGCCACG
Source organism: Paenarthrobacter sp. NPDC090520 (assembly GCF_044769205.1). Lineage (NCBI taxonomy): Bacteria > Bacillati > Actinomycetota > Actinomycetes > Micrococcales > Micrococcaceae > Paenarthrobacter > Paenarthrobacter sp. NPDC090520. The sequence goes on along the minus strand of NZ_JBIVXM010000026.1, from coordinate 35,580 downwards.
AAGGGGCGCACCGGGTTCACGTTGGGCTTTCTTGGCACTGTTGGTCTGGATGGCGGCCCACGAGTCCGGGCTGTCATCCTCCGCGCCTTCGATCGGGCGGCCAGGCGGATCATGATCGCAACCAACTCATCGTCTGGGAAGGTCTCCGAGATGGATCGGGTTCCCCAGGTCGCGTTGACGATGTACGACGACCACCGTGGGGTCCAGTTGCGGGTCACAGGCACGGCGAGGATCATCGAGGATTCTGATGAGCGTGCCCGTGCGTGGCGCCACTTCGCCCCTCACAGTCGGCACCTGTACGCTTCGCCACTGATCCCGGGGAGTCCTCTGATGGACGTCGAAGATCTGGCAGGGGAGACGTCCGATGAGGCGGCGGCATTCGACAGATTCGCCTGGGTGGGTCTGGAAATGGACCATCTGGACTGGCTCGATCTCTCCGGGAACGGGCAGGTTCGATGGGAGTTCGACCTGGTCAATGGAGCTTGGCATGGCCAGGAGGTTGTACCCTGACCGCCGGGTGCTTGACGGCGAGGATGGTTGCTGCGGGGTGCAAAGCGGCAGGGCCTTGACGCCGCACTTGCATTTTGCAAGTATGACCGCATGAGCCTATTCATCACCTGCCCAGTTGAGAACGTCGAGCGCTCCACCGCCTTTTACACCGCCCTCGGATGGACCCTGAACGCCGAGATGTCCGATCACAATGTGTCCTGTTTCGCGATCGCTCCCGAGCAATTCGTCATGCTCGGCAGCCGCGAGATGTATGCGAGCGTCGGTGGCTCCGAAGAGCTGATCGGCGGTCCCGACACCCCCTCGAAGGTCACGGTCTCGTTCGACCTCGGCAGCCGTGAGGCGGTTGACGAACTCACCGAACGCGCCGGTGCTGCCGGCGGGCGGATCGGTGACACCGACGACTACCCCTTCATGTACCAGCGCCAATTCGACGATCCCGATGGTTACCACTATTCGCCGTTTTGGATGAAGCCGGACGCCGATCCTACCGCGTGAGCAACCTCGCCAGTGCCCTCGACATTGTCGGAGCACGGTGGGCCCTGCTGATCGTGGAACGGCTGCTCGACGGGCCACAGCGCTACGGCGACCTGCAGCGTGACCTCGGGATTCCCACCAACATACTCGCCACCCGGCTCCGCGAGCTCGAGACCGCGGGCGTGCTGTCGCGACTGCCCCTGCGGCACAACACCCGGGCCTACGCGTTGACCGATCGCGGGCTCGCTTTGAGCGAGGCCATCGCCGCCCTGGCACGCTGGGGCAGCGGGGAATGACATGACCTGGATTGCTTCGTCAGTGGGATCATGGACCCATGGTTTCCGCTCAACGATTTTTCGCCGGCAGGCCCCGCCCGCGACCCATCAAGCCCGGTCCCGGCCAGGAATCCGTGTGGGACTACCCCCGGCCGCCCAGGGTAGAGAACCGGAAGGAACGGATTGAGGTCCATCTGGGCGGGCAGGTCATCGTGGACACCACCGATGCTGTGCGCGTCTTGGAAACCAGCCATCCGCCGGTCTACTACGTGCCGTTGGATGCGTTTCCGGCCGGTGTCCTGGTCCCCGTTGATGGCGCGAGTTTCTGTGAGTTCAAGGGGCGGGCGGACTACTTCGACGTGGTGGCCGGCGGCATCAGCGTCCCTCGCGGTGGCTGGACCTACCAGGAACCGAAACCGGGCTTCGAGGCGCTAAGGGGCCGGGCGGCACTTTATCCGCAACACATGAAGCACTGCCGTGTGAATGGCGAGCAGGTGACTTTCCAAGAAGGCGGCTTTTACGGCGGTTGGATCACCCGTCAGATCGTTGGGCCTTTCAAGGGAGGCCCGGGCACTTCAGGATGGTGAGACCCCGGCGTCCAGGATGATCTGCCTGATGGTCTCGATGACTACTTCGGCGGCTGCCGATTGTGGACCGTCGTCGGAGGTCGCCAGGGCGAAGGCAGCCGAGAGCCCCGGGTCGGTAATGCGCCGGATCGTGAACTGATCATCGGAAAACATGGCGACGGCGGCTGGTTCAGGCAGCACGGTTACGCCAAGGCCCAGCTGGACAGCTTCCCGCAACGAGTGGCCGTGATCCATCTCAATGGCAACTGTCAGTTCCATGCCCAGGCTGCTGAAGGCCTGTTCAACCAGGCCGCGGAGGGTGTGCGTGGGGCTGGGAAGCATGAAGTCCAGGTTGCAGAGGGAGCTGACGGCGACCGAAGTGTCGGTGCTGTCCGGCAGCTCGAAGTCAGCAGGAGTGACCAGTACCAGGGCGTCAGTGGAGATGCGCTCGAACCTGACGCCTTTGACCGGTCCGGGATCGTAGATCAGCGCCGCGTCCACCAGGCCCATCCTGATGGCCTGGCTGTGGATGACCGTGAGGGTTTCGACAACCCGGATGACGATGCGGGGAAACCGTGATCGGATGGCATCCAGTATGGGAATGGTGAGGCTCGAAGACAGTGTGTAGGTGCCCAGGCCGATCGTCACGGTGCCCGTGGGGCTGGAACTCTCGGTGTTGATTTCCCGGCGCGCTTCATCTTCGAGCCTCAGGATGCCTTGGGCGTACCGGTACAGCGATTTCCCGGCCGCCGTCGGGATGACGCCGTTGCGGCTGCGCACCAACAGACGCTGCTTGAACTCGGCTTCAAGGGCATTGAGGTGCTGGCTGAGAGCGGGCTGCGCCAGGTGGAGCGTTTCGGCGGCACGGGTAATCGTGCCGCTGTCCACGATCTTCACGAAATAGCGCAAGCGCCGCGTGTCCATTCGTTATTCCATCTCCGTGGTCTTGGAACGGTCAGCGGCGGTCGAAGGTGAGTCCGCCGGGGACCTGGAAGGTGGGCATGAGTTCGAGCATACCCACGTTCACGTGACGCGGGGTTTCGATCGCGTAGTCCAGGGCGTTGACGATGTCGTCGGTGGTGAGGGATTCGTAGCCTTCGTAGTAGGTCTTCCAGGCCTCTTCCATGGCTTCGGGGGAGCCGCCCATGTTGCGGCCGAAGATCTCCGTCTCCACCCGGCCCGGGCAGATCTCCGTGACGCGGATGCGTTTGCCCACGGTGTCGTTGCGCAGCTGGCGGGAGATCTGGTGCACGGCGGCCTTGGTGGCGTGGTAGACCGTGTGGCCGTAGAAGTTGTAGAGCCCGGCGATGGAGCTGATGTTGACCACGTGGCCCAGGTCCCGTTCCACCATGCCCGGCAGGACCAGGCGGGTGAGCTGGAGCAGGCCGCGCAGGTTCACGTCCACCAGTTCGTCGATGTCCTGTTCGGAGGAATCCAGGATGTTTCCGGGCCGGGAGACTCCGGCGCAGTTGACCAGCACGTCGACTTTGAGGTCCCCGACGGCGGCGGACAGCGCTGCGGTGTCGGTCAGGTCCACCACGTGCGGGACCGCACCGGTGCGCTCGGCCAGTTCGGCCAGGCGTTCCTCGTTCCGGGCCACGGCGTGGACCGTGAGGCCGCGCTTGGCCAGGCGCTCAGCAATCGCGGCGCCCATACCGGTGGACGCACCCGTGACCAGGGCGGTGGTGTAATCGGAAAAAGACATGGGATCCTCCAAAAAGGTGGGAAAAGGGGCGGGCACCATCAATCAACTGACAGCACCCGCCCTTCGATGTGACCGCTACTTCTCTGCGCCGGACTGGGCGGCGAGGTTGCGTGCGTCGCCGGCGGGCGTTGCCGCTGCGGCGGCTACGACAGCCTTTTCCTGCTCGCTCTGATGCAGGTCGTCGAGCTGTTCCAGCGTGTACTTGGTGGTTTCTTTGGCGGTAAGCGCCGATGCGCCAGCGATGATCATGAATCCAAGGGCGATGATGGACGGGCCAACCCAGCCCTTGAGATCCGGACCTGCGAGGGCCGTCGAAAGAACCGGGCCGATGACGCCCGAGACAGCGAAGCCGATCTGGGTGCCAAGGGCGAGACCGGAGACGCGCAGTCGGCTGGGGAACATCTCGGAGAAGAAGGACGGCCAGGAGGCGTTCACCATCGAGTAGAAGAGCGAGTAATTGATGATGCCGAAAATGAAGATCAGCGCCCAGTTGCCGGTAGTGATTGCCCAGAGGTAGGGCATCATCGTGATGCCTACGCCAACCGTTCCCAGGAGGAACATGGTCTTGCGGCCGATCTTGTCGACCAGGAAGCCGGCCAAGGGAGTGATGGCGAGGGCGACCACGGCCGAGACGGTGGTGGTCAGGAGCATGGTCGGTTTGTCCAGCCCGTATCCGGTGGTTCCGAAGGCAACCGAGAAGGTCTGCATCATGTAGCTGGTGCCGGCGATGATCGCACAGAAAACGATCCGGAGAACGGCGCGCCAGTGGAAGCGCAGGAGGTGCTTGAGCGGAGACGAGTTCACGTTGCGAGACTGGTTCTTGACGAACTCCGGCGGCTCCTGGACATGGCGGCGGATCAGGAAGGCCACCACTACCACCAGCGCGGAGAGCCAGAACGGGATGCGCCAGCCCCAGGTCAGGAGCTGCTCTTTGGGCATGGCGGCGATCGGGATGAAGACCAGCAACGTCAAGAGCGTGCCGGTGGAGGCTCCCAGCGTGGTGAAGCTGGTGATGAACCCGCGACGGCGCTCGGAAGAGTGTTCCAGGCTCATGCTGATGGCGCTGGCCTGCTCACCGGAAAGGCAGAGACCTTGGATGACGCGGATGAGTACCAGCAGGATCGGCGCGAGGGCTCCGACCTGCGCGAACGTCGGCAGGCAGCCGATCAGGAAGGTGCAACCGCCGATCCCGAACAGGGTGATCATCATGACGAACTTACGGCCGAAGCGGTCACCCATCGGACCCAGGATGAGGGAACCGAGGGGACGTACGGCGTAGCCGACAGCGAAGGTGACCATCGCAAGCAGCACGCTGATGCCCTGCGGCAGCTCAGGGGAGAAGAAGAGGACGTTGAAGATCAGCGCCGATGAGGTGCCGTACACGGCGAAGTCGTAGTACTCCAGCGTGGTTCCGATCCAGGCGGCGATTGCCGCCCTGGCCGGTGTCTTCTTAGGAAGAGTGGTATTTGTCATTTCGTCTCCATGGCGATGGGTGAGAAGCGGTCTTCCGGTTCTGTGCGAGCTGGGAAAGGGATCTCGAGTTATACGACCGGTAGGACCTGCTTGAGCTGTTATGCACGGGCGTTGTCTGTTCGTGCAGCTCTGCCGACTGGCCTCTGAGATCAAACTAATCCGTGAGGTGTGGGTCACACAAAGACAGCTTTTATGTCGCTACATAGCAATACGTTATGGATGTAGCCCGCCCGGGATCGGCGCCATCATCCATAAGCAAGCGCTATCGGGGCATCCTGATTTTGTCTTACGCGGCGATCGCTTGCGGTGCCTAGCATTGAGCTGCCGGCCGATGTTCCCAGGCTGCCGGACACGCCAATTCTTCGGCCGGGGGAGTCTGATATGGACAACATCAACAGGAACCACCAGGAACCCGGCGGATGCCGGGATTCGCTGGTGGCCTGTACTGGATCTCCGTGCCCTGCGAACGGCTGGTGGCAGCCTCGTGAACCGCTGGCCGAGGCGACGTTCGTCTTCGAAGGCACCATCATGCCCTCGCACCACGATGCAAGCACCGAGTGGACCCTGGTGGAAGACGCGGACCGACTCTGAGCAGGAATAGCTCTGCTACTTCGGCAACGGCACGAACGCCGTCTCGCGGATCCGCAGTGCGGTGATGCAGGCGATAGCAGAGGTCAGGACCAAGTACGCCGCAGGAACCCAGATGCTGCCTGTGACTCCGATGAGGAAGGCAATGAGTGCCGGGGCAGCCCCACCGAAGATGGCTGTACCGCAGTTGTAGCCAAAGCCGTACGCCGCCGTACGGATGCGGGTGGGAAACAGTTCCGTCATGGCAGTCTGAACCACACCGAACGTGCCGGAGAAGATGATGGACATGATGATGGCACCGAGCAGCGCGAACACCACGGACCCCTGCGTGAGCAACAGGTAGCAGGGGAAGCCGCACAAAACCATCAGACCGGATGAACCTGCGAGCAGGGGCTTGCGGCCAAACCTGTCCGAGAGGCGGCCTGCAAGCAACGAGGTGCCGGCGCCCACCAGAAGCGCGGCTCCGGTGACCATCAAGCCCTCCACTGAGGAGAACTTCAGCTGCGAGGACATGAAGCTCGGCATGTAGATGAAGAGGACAAAGTAGCCGGAGCTGTTGAAGAGCGGCAGGACGATGGTCAGGAGCATCCCACGGCGGGCGTCACGGCTGGCGAAAGCCTCGCGGAGCGGGTTCCGCACTACCAGGCCGTCATCCTTGACCTTGTCGAATTCCGGGGATTCGCCTGCGCTAAGCCGCAGGAAGAGGGCTGCGATACCCAAGGGGAAGGCAATGAGGAACGGCACGCGCCATCCCCACTCCGTCATGGCCTGGGTGCCCAGCCCCGCGGTCAGGGCGGCCGCCAGGAGCGTTCCGCACATCATGGCAATGAACGTTGCCCCATTGGCGTAGCTCACCACTTGTCCGCGCTTGTTCTGCGGAGCGTTTTCGGCCAGGTAGGAGTTGCCGTTTCCTGTTTCGGCGCCCATCGAGAAGCCCTGGATGAAGCGCAGCAGCACCAGGAAGACGGGGGCTGCGAGGCCGATGGTGGCGGCACTGGGGAGAACGCCGATCAATCCGGTGGCCACGCTCATCATGGTCACCAGGACGATGAGGACCCGGCGCCGGCCGATCTTGTCACCCCAATAGCCGCCGATGGCTGCGCCGAGTGGACGTATGAAGAACGGGATGCCGAAAGCGACCAGGGCCAGGAGGGTTCCCGTGGCCGGGTCCGCCTGTGGAAAGAAGACCGGCGCAAGGATGCCTGCCAGGAATCCGTAGATGGCGTTGTCATAGAGTTCGACGAAGATTCCTGCCAGCCCTGCGAAGACGGACTTTTTGTTGATCGCCGATTGGTGGGTTGTGCTCAGGTCGTTGACCTGTGCTGCTGTCTGGGACATCAAGCCTCCTGAAGAGTTGGGCCACAGTCCGGAGGCAGAATCTATTTTCTATATTTTCTGCGGGGACTTGGGGTCAATTCTGCGACGCAGGTCACAGGGGCCACCAGATGTTCGTAGATACCGGATTCCGATGCAAGCAAAGCAATCCTTTATGCAATTCACAGGGCACGCCGAAGGCACCCCAGTGCCCTGCGGCATGCCGGGGTGCCTTATCAGCGCCCGCTACTGGTCCGGATCGGCGCCAATCTTCAGGAGGACCTTGGAAGAGCGCGAAGAGTCTGCCGCGCACGCGAAGGCTTCCACCGCCTCGGAAAGCTCGAACACCTGCGATACGATGGCCGCCGCCCGCGGCTCAGCCGCCAAAAGGGACACGGCGGCATCCAGTTCCACGTCAAAACGTTGCGAGCCGAAGAATGTGAGCTCCTTGGCGATCAAACCTGCCAGGGGGACCGGCAAGGGACCCGCAGGCAGCATGCCCAACTGGAGCACAGCGCCGCCACGGCGGGCCGCGTCCAGGGCTGCCACAACGGATGGCACCACGCCCGCGCACTCCACAACGACGTCGAATCCTTCGTCCTGTGGCTTTTCGCCCGAACCCAGCCTGACTAAGTCGTCCGCCCCTACCTGCCGGGCAACCTCCAAGGGAAAGTCCTGGATATCCGAAGCGGTGATCTTCGCCGCACCCGCCGCGCGCAGCGCCAGGATGGCCAGGTTGCCGATGGGGCCGGCACCGCTCACCAGGACGTTCGCGCCCTTGACCTTGTCGCCGAGGCGGGACACGCCGTGGATCGCGACGGCGAGCGGTTCGGCAAGGGCGGCCGTCCGCAGCGGGAGTTCGTCCGGGAGCCCCCGCAGTTGTTCGGGTGTGACGTCGATGAACCCTGCAAAGCCGCCTTGCGTGTGCGGACTCGTGGAGGCACTTCCCAAATAGCTGCCTCCCTGTATCAGGTTGAAACCGGCGCCATGGACACCACCGGGCAAGGGGGTGGGGCGGGCGGGGTGGATCGCCACCCTGCTCCCAACGGGCAGGGCGCTGACGACGGCGGCACCCACCTGGTGCACGACGCCCACCACTTCGTGGCCGAGGGTCAGCGGTTCGGCGATGGTGTAGGCGCCGTTCCGGCCATCCTTTGCATAATGGAGATCGGAGCCGCAAATGCCTCCGTACACCACCCGCACCAGCACTTTGTCAGGGGCCAGGGATGGCTCGGGAAGGTTCTCTATCCTGAGATCGCCCGGGCCGTGTGCAACTACTGCATGCATGGTCTTTCCTTTCGAAAGTAGTCGCTTATCGCGAGAGATAGCCGCCATCGACCGGAAGGACGACGCCGTGAAGGTAGCGCGAAGCGTCGGACGCCAGGAACAGTGCCGCCCCGGCAATGTCCGCGGGCCGGCCCCAGCGCCCGGCGGGGATCCGCTCGCGGATCTGGCGTTCGCGGGTCTCGTCTGCCAGCAGGGCGGTGTTCATTTCCGTGGCGATGAACCCGGGAGCGATGGCATTGACGTTGACCCCGCGGGCAGCCCACTCATTGGCCACCGATTTGGTCAGTTGCCCAACGGCACCCTTGGAGGCCGCGTAAGCGGAAGCCGTGAAGCCTCCGAAGAAGGACAACATGGACGCCATGTTGATGATGGTTCCGGAGCCACGCTCGAGCATGGGCCGTCCAAAGAGCTGAATGAGTTCCGCCACTGTCCGGAGGTTCACCTGGAGTACCGTGTCCCAGTCGTCCAGGACGAATTCCTCGAAACCATGGCGGATGTTGATTCCGGCGTTGTTCACCAGGATGTCCACGTGGTGGCGGCCAAGGATGTGGTTCGCTGCATGCGCCACACTCCCTGGGGAGGCCAGGTCCGCGGCCACGTGGGAGTAACGGGGATGGTCGATGCCACCGTCACGGCGCTGGATGCCTATGACCGTAGCCCCGTTGCCAAGGAACAGTTCGGCGATGGCCCTTCCAATACCCGAGCTGGCACCCGTGATCACTGCGGTCTTTCCGGTGAGGTTAGCCTGGAAATCCGCGGTGGCGGCAGCTTGGAGTTCGTTTTCGACGGCGGCTGGCTGCTCAGGCAATGTGGGATCCTCCATTCACGTCGTAGGTGACGCCGGTGAGGTAGCCGGATTCCTCGCGCAACAGGAACTCGATGACGTGGGCAACGTCATCTACGGTGCCGATCCTGCCCACAGGCAGTTCCTGCAGGAGCACGGACTTGCGGTCATCACTGAGCCGGCCGCCCATGATGTCCGTGTCGATGGAGCCGGGGGAAACCGAGTTCGCCGTGATGCCGTGCTGTCCCAGTTCCCTGGCGAGGGTGCGTGCCATGCCGAGAAGGCCGGCCTTGGAAGCGGAGTAGGCGGCCCGCCCATAGACACCGCCGCCTCGTTGGGCGGACGCCGAAGAGATGTTCACGATGCGTCCTACGCTGTGGCGGGCCATGACTTTCGCGGCCTCCTGGGTGATGTGGAAGGTGCCGGTGAGGTTCACGTCGATGACGCGGCGCCATTCCTCGTCCGAAACTTCCAGGAACGGGACCGGTGAGCTGATGCCGGCGTTATTGACCAGTCCCACCAATTGCGGCAGCCCGGCGTCGACCTTTGCGACGGCATCCGCCACCGCGCGGCGGTCGCTGATGTCGGCACCGATACCGAGGGCAGGCACGCCGTAGGTCCCGGAGATCTCTTCCGCCACCGCCTGGCTTGCGGAGTGTTCGCGGTCCAGGACCGCAACGGCCCAGCCGTGACGGGCAAGGTGATGGGCCGTGGCCCGGCCGATGCCACGTTCGGACGCGGCGCCGGTGACGATTGCGGTGCGTTCCTTCGGAAACGCTGAGGCGGGGTAGGGGGCTAGTGACACGGTGGTCTCCTGTCTAGGAAAGCGTTGCGTGGGTGGGCAGAAGCGTGTGCAGGTAGCGGGCGTTCGTCGCTCCAACGCTGAGGCCGTCGCCGCCGTAGTGCTCCACGACGAAGGCGCCGGTGAAGCCGTGGGCGATCGCGTACTGGACGGCCTGGCGGTAGTTGACGATTCCCAATTCGAGGGAAGTGGGATGCGTGAGGACAAGGTCCTTTGCCGGGTCCTCGAGCCGTGCGTAGTTCTTCACGTGCCAGTAGTTGGCGTAGGGGAGCGTCCTGTCCAGGATGTACTCCCAAGGCTCAACAGGACGCTGCTGCCGGATGAGGTTTCCCACATCCGGGTTCAGGCCGACTGATGCGTGGCCGATGTCCTCAAGGAACGTGACGGCTTCGTCGGCGGAGCCCAGGTACGTATCCTCATAGAGCTCCAGGGAGAGCCGGACGCCCGAGGACTCAGCGTGGGCAGCGAGTTCACGGTAGCGGCGGATGGCCAGGTCCCGAACCTCAGGGTCCTCCGGGCGTTGTGGTCCGGGAACGGTCCAGAACCAGGTTGCCGACTTTTGGGCCGGCAGCAATTCGTCGTGCAGGCCCAGGCACACGACGTCGATCCCCAGTTGGGCGGCCGCGTCGATGGTCCTGCGGGCGAACTCAAGGTTCTCCTTCCCGCGCTCCGGATGGATCACGCTCTGCCTGACCACGGAGATGCCTGGCACGGAAAGCCCGGCATCGGCCAGGACGTCCCGGAAATCGGTGAGGCGGGCGTTGGACAAGTCTCCGAGGCGGAGCCATGAGGTGGAAACCTCGACGGCGGTGAAGCCGGCTTCCACTACTGGTTGAAGATGCTGACGCCATACCTCGGGGGTGGATTCCGAGACGGGCTCTCCGGCTGGGCCAACACTTGGGAATTGCAGCATGGCAGCTGCGATGCTGTGTTCAGCCAATGCGGAGGCCTCCGTTGATGTTGTAGGTGGATCCCGTGATGTAGCCGGCGTCCTCGCCAATGAGGAATTCGATGAGGGCAGCGACTTCAGTAGTGGTGCCAAGGCGTCCAACGGGAAGTTGGGCGAGGAACGCCGGTTTGCGCTCCTCCGTGATGGGGCCGCCCATAATGTCCGTGTCGATGATGGCCGGTGCGATGACGTTGACCGTCACCCCATACTGTGCGGTTTCGAGGGCAATTGCCCGGCTGAAGGCTTCCACAGCCCCCTTGGAAGCTGCGTAGGATGACTTGCTGAACGTCCCGCCTCCGTTTTGCATGGCGGTTGAACCCAGGTTGACCACGCGCCCGTAGCCGCGTTCGATCATGCCGGCCATGGCGCGCTGGGTGATGAGGAACGTGCCCGTGGCATTGACCCGCAGCACGCGTTCCCAGGTGGCAAGATCCAGCTCCAGGAACGTCTTGGGCGAACTGATGCCGGCGATGTTGACCACGGCCTGGACTGGCGGCAGTTCTTCCTCGAAGATCCTGAAGGCCGAGTCGACGTCGGCTTCGTCCGAAATGTCGCAGCCGGTGCCCGCGGCCTGCACGCCAAAGTCGGCTGACAGCTGTCCGGCGAGCTCCTTCACGGCGGGGCCGTCCACGTCGATGAGGCCAAGATTCCATCCGGCCGCTGCGAGGCGCGCAGCTGTCCGGGCTCCGATGCCCCGGCGTGAGCCTGCGCCGGTGATGACGGCCGTTCCACGCTGTGGGGACGTGGCTTTCGTTGGTGACGGTTCTGTCATGGTGTCTCGTTTCCCTTCATCAAGAATTAGATAATCTATATAATTTTGGACCTTGCGCGCCGCCGTGGGGAGGCGTGGAATGACTACCCTGCCTGTTCGACGGACAGGGACAGGACGCGGTGGAGATGCCTGGTGATTGCCTTCTCCGCTGCGTCCGGATCGCCGGCAGCGATCGCCTCGGCCACGGCGTGGTGTTCGGCGAGCACGTCTTGCGCGTCCGGAATGCCGTTCAGGAACGACTGGCGGACGCGCTGCGCCTGGGCATCAAGGCTGGCGGCCATGCGGAAAAGGAACTTGTTGCCGCACCCCTGCATGATTCCGTCATGGAATTGGTGGTCGAGCTTGAGGTAATCCCGCAAGGCAGACTTCTGCCGTTCGCCCTTGAGTTCGGCAACGCGCGCGGCTGCTTTCGCCTGGCCCTCCAGGAGTTTACGCAGGTGGCGTGCCAGGGCCGGGTCGGCGAGTTCCGCGGCCCGGCGGACCGCTGCGATTTCCAGTACCAGCCGGGCGTCCATCATGGACGCCATGTCCGCGGCGGATAATTGTGGCGCCACGCTGTAGCCCTTGTTGGACACATACGTGACCAGTCCCGTGGCCTCCAGTTGGACCAGGGCTTCGCGGACGGGAGTGGGCGAAACCTCCAGGAGCTGGGCCAAAGCTTCCACCCGGAGCGGGGCGCCCTCGGCGAACTCGTTTTCCACGAGCATCTCCAGGATGGACTCATAGACGCTTTCGCGCAGCCCTGACCTTTGGACGCGGCGGGGGCTGGCGTGCTCTTTCAGTGTCTGCATGGCACCATTATCCGGCCAGCGCCGGTTTGCCTGCGTTCGCCCAGGCTTCCGGGTTCACGGTGTTCGCCGGGGTTTTCCCTCGGCTTGCATCGATGATCGAGCTCATGACGCTTCCGGACACGGCCTTGGTGAAGCTTTCGGTCCAGCACAGCGAATGCGGTGCGAGAATCACGTTGTCCATCGCCACCAGGGGACTCTCCCGCGGAAGCGGTTCACGCTCGAAAACGTCCAGTCCGGCGCCGGCGAGTCGCCCGTCGGCAAGCCTGGCGATCATGGCCTCCTCGTCGATGACGCTTCCGCGCGCCAGGTTGATCAAACGCGCACCGGGCTTCATCATCTCCAGTTCGGCGTGGCCGATGAGGTGGCGTGTTCCGGTGTTGCCGGCCACGGTGACAATGACAAAGTCGCTCGTAGCGAGGACGTTCTCCAAAGACATGAGTTCCACGCCGGTACCGGCGGCCTCGGCGGACCTGTCCGATCGGTTCCAGGCAACGGTGCGGAGCCCCAGCGCTTTGACCCGGCGGGCTGTTTCCTGGCCTATGCCGCCGAAGCCGATGATGCCGACGGTTGCGCCGTCCATCCCGGAGCCGTGCCAGTCTTCGCGCTCGTTCCACCGGCCCTCGCGGACCAGCCGGTCCTTCACTACCAGGTTGTGGGCCAGCGCGAACAAGAGGGCGACGGCGGCATCGGCAACCGGCCGCCGGACGGCGTCGGGAGTGTTCGTCAGTACGACGCCGTGGCGAGTGCAGGCGGCAACATCGATCGCATCGTATCCGGCACCGAAACGTGCCACGTGGCGCAAGCGGCCCGGTGCCTGCAGCGTGGTTTCCGTCATGCGCTCCGGCCCCATGACAAGGACGGCATCGAAGTCCTCGAGCTCAGCGGCCCGCAGCGAATCGACGGGTTCGGGCAGGACCTGCCATTCGAGGCCGGCGTCGGTCAGGGCTGACAGGCCAATGTCGCCAAAGATCGTGCTGCCGTCAAGGGCCGCGTAACCGTTGGTGATTGCTACTCGATATGCCATGGTTCCTCATTCGAAGTGGGGCAGGAAGCGCAGTTCGATGGCTGCGAAGAATTCTATATTTTATTGTTTCCTGCACGTTCCCGGCTTTGTCAAGGGTTACATCAACACATTCGATGCGCGCTTGTTTTCCATAAGCGGGCTATATACGTGTATGCGAAATGGGTATTAGCGCTCACGGCGGATGGCTCATACGTTTTTCTCAACACAAAGCCAAACCCTCCACGGGAAACCGGCCCACGAAGAACAGCGGAGACGGATGCCAGATGACCACCACAGTTGACTTGATCGCCGATCTTGGCGAAGGCTTCGGTGCCTACACCATGGGAGATGACAACGCCCTGCTTGATCTGGTGACCTCGGCCAACATCGCTTGCGGATTCCACGCCGGTGATCCCCGGGTCATGGACCGCACGGTTGCAGAATGCGTGCGCCGCGGCATTGGGATAGGCGCGCACCCCAGCTTTCCGGACCTGGTGGGCTTCGGCAGGCGTTCCATGGACCTGACTGCCGAAGAAGTCCGTACCGACGTGCTGTACCAGCTCGGTGCCCTCTCTGCGTTCGCCGCCGCGCACGGAACCTCGGTAACGCATCTTTGCCCGCATGGACGGCTTGGCAACCTGGTGATCACCCGGGCCGACTATGCCGATGCGATGGTGCGGGCCGTGGCCCAGTTCGATCCCTCCATCCTTGTGCTCACCCAGGCCGGCGCCGTGGTGGACGCCGCAGCGAATCACGGCATCCGGGTTGGCATGGTGGGCGTGATCGACCGCAATTATGAGGACGACGGAACCCTCACTCCACGAACCCATCCCGAAGCCCTCATCCACAACCTGGACGCCGTGGTGGAGCGGACAGTGCGTATGGCCAGGGAAGGCACGGTGCTGAGCCGCGAAGGCAAGCTGCTCGACGTCGACGTCGACACCATCCTTTTGCACGGCGACGGCCCGCATGCCGTAGAACTGGCCACGCGGGTCCGCGATGCCCTGCTGGACGCCGGAGTGACCATCGCCCCGCTCGCTGCAACACTCCGTCAGAACTCCCTGGCCCGCCCATGAAGACCAGGCTTGTCCCATCCGGCGAAGCGGCCTTCCGGCTGCTGGTCGAGGATGCCACTTTCGAAGAGCAATGGGAAGCCGTGCACAAGATTGCCTCGTGGGTGGCCAACAACCCGCTTCCAGGCGTCTACGGAACCGTGCCCACCTACGATTCGCTGCTCGTCGAGTTCGACCCGGAGCTGCAATCCTTCCTCACTCTTTCCGCGGGCTTCGAATCGTTGGTACAACAGGCACTGGCCACCCCCGGCGCAGCCGCACGGAAGCCACGCCACTTCACGCTGCCCGTCGTATACGGCGGAGAACACGGCCCGGACCTCGGCTTCGTTGCCGGCCACCTCGGCATCAGCGAAAAAGAAGTCGTCGCCCTCCACACTGCCAGGGACCATGTGGTGAGGTGCCTTGGCGGTCCGGCGGCCTCCTGCATGATCGATGGTCCGGCGTTCACGCGGCCGATTCCCCGCCTCCCTGATCCACGGCTGGAAGTTCCCGCCAATGCGGTGTCCGTGGCCGGGAAGCAGGGCGTGGTGGGACCCGTGCGGGCGCCGAGCGGATGGCGGCTCATTGGCCTCTCTCCGGTCAGTGTCCTGGACTGGGCCAGTCCCACCCTGGTTCCGTACCGTCCGGGCGACACGATCCGCTTCAGGGCAATTGAGGCCGCCGAATGGGACGACTATTCCGGGCTCCGTTTGAGTGGGATGGCGTTGTGATGTTGATTCTCTCCGCAGCCATGACGGTAGTCACCGACCTTGGCCGGTTCAATGGGCCCGCACTTGGATTCTCGGTCAACGGCGCGCTGGACCAATACGCGGCGCGTGTGGCCAACATCCTGGTGGGAAACCATGACAACGCCCCGCTTTTGGAGGTGACGGCAAGCAGGTTGTCCTTCGCTGCCGAAGCGGACATGCTCCTGGCAGTAGCCGGCGCAGCGTCCACGATACGTGTGGACGACTATTCGGTTCCGCACCATACCCCGTTCTCCGTTCGCGCCGGGCAGGTAGTCACGGTTGACCCTGCCGCGATCGGGCTGCGCAGCTATCTGGCAGTCCACGGCTCGTTCGCGGTCCCCATGCTGCTGGGCAGCTGTGCCCCGGACAGCATGCTCGGATTCGGCCTGCGGCTGGAAAAGAACCAGCGGCTCGCGTGCAACGCGCGGCCGGCGCCCCTGAAGCACCCCCTCTTCGACCTGCCCCTGTTCCAGTTGGGCCAGGTGCAGCGCAGGATGGACCGTTCACCGGTCATCGATGTGACGGATGGTCCGGACATCGACGAATTCGGCGCCAGTGCTGGACTGTTGTTCAGCAACGAGTATGTGGTGAGTCCGCGGAGCAACCATGTGGGCCTGCGGCTGGCCGGTGTGCTTCCCAGCAGGATTTCCTCGGACGAAGTACTTTCCCGCGGTGTGCCGGTGGGAGCCATCGAGGTACCGTCCACCACAGAGCTCCTGGTCCTGCACCGCGGCCGAGGCGTCACAGCGGGGTATCCGGTGCTCGGCGTCCTGACCGGACCAGCGCTGGACGCGATGGCCCAAGTGCGTCCCGGGCACCGCGTCCGGTTCCGTCACGTGACCCTCGAAGAAGCTTCGCTTTCGCAGCGGGAGCGGCAACTGTCCATTGCGCGGCTCCGTCAAAGAACCTGGGAGGCGCTGCACGCCCACGGCGTCGGAAATTTCGACGCCGGCCTCCCGCCACAGCCGGAAACGGCACCCGAATCCCTGAACCATCCCGAAATATCGCTTGAAAGCAGGTTGTCATGATCCACGTTCGCACTACAGTAGACCGCCCGTCCGCCGACGTTGTAGCCCGGCTCAACGAATTCTCCTCCGCCACCATCCACGAAGCGCAGGGACGCAAGGGCGCCTTGTCACACCGCATCAAGCCGCTCCACCCGGGCATGTCCTTCTGCGGCCCGGCCTTCACCGTCAAGGCCCAGCCCGGGGACAACATCATGGTCCAGGTGGGCATCTCCTACGCCCAACCCGGCGATGTGGTGATCGTGGACGCCGGCGAGCTGGAACAGTCCGGATCGTTCGGTGAAGTGCTCGCCACGGCCTGCCAGTCCAAGGGGCTCGCTGCCTTCGTCACCGACTCCGGCGTGCGTGACAGTGCCGAAATCATCGAACTCGGCTTTCCGGTGTTCTCCGGATCTGTCTGCATTGAGGGAACCGTGAAGGAGACCCTCGGACCGGTTAATTACCCCATCACCGTGGGCGGCCAGATCGTGAACCCGGGGGACATCCTCAAGGGGGACGCCGATGGAATCGTCCTCATCAAACCCGAAGACGCCGAAGAGGTCATCCGAAGCTGCAAGGCACGCGAGGACAACGAGGCGACCATCATGGCCCAGCACCGTGCCGGCGGTAAGACGGTGATCGAACTCCACGGCCTGGCCGAAAAACTCAAGGCCAAGGGCCTCCTCGTGGAGCACTGACCTGAAAGCCCTCCTGTCCGCCAAAGTCACCAAACGAGAGGCCTCTCCATGGCACCTTTGATCATCAATCCAGTACAACAGCGTGCCGAACGCGTGGCACGGCACCTGCAGGAAGCGCGCGCAGACGTGCTCATCGCCGGCAGTGCGACAGCCATCGCCTACGTGGCCGGCGTCAACATCCGGCCGTTTACGGCGCCGGGAACCCTGTTGGTCCTCGAAGCCAGCGGGACACTGAGGCTCCTCGCCTCCGAAGCCGACCGGACCGCCGTCGAACATTCCGGATACCAAGGCAACGCGGACTACTGGCCGATCGGTGACGTTGGCGGCAGCGGACGGCAGGCCGTGCTGGCCATGTACCTCGGTACGTTCGGCGCAGGTTCGAGGGTTGCGCTGGAGGGTGAGGCGACACAGGTACATGGACCGGCGCTCGCTGCCATTCTTTCGCAAGCGGAGTCGGTCGACGCGGCACCCATCCTGGACGCCGCTGCCCGCATCAAGGACGACGAGGAACTCCGCCTCCTCAGGGAAGCCGCCAACCTCGCAGATATCGCCTACACCGCTGTGGTTGACCGGATGACACCGGAACTGCGGGCCTACGAAATCGTCCGCAACGTGGACCGCTCGCTCCGCAGTGCCGGTGGCGGCGATGCCTGGTCGCCATTGGAGCACAGTGCAGGAGTTACACGGGCCTCACACTTCCCCAAGAACAGCCTCGTCACGCTCCTTGGCCGGGTACCGGAGACGGGTGTGCTTGACCCGGGACAACCGCTTCCCTTCGCGCTCTACCCACTCAGCCGCCTGTACACCGGAGCAGCCGGAACCACCATCGTCTTCGAACAGCCTTCCGCTTCCCTGAAAAGTGCCGCCGATGCATTGTCCGCCGCAACCGAAGCCGCCATTGCGGCCGTAGCGCCGGGCGTCCGGGCCGATGAGGTGTACGCAGCCTACAAGCGGGGCTTGCAGGGAGCTGTCGCACCCGAACGGCTGGATCCGGTGATCGGCTATTCGGTGGGAACCGGCGTCGGGAGGCCCCTGCTCTCGGCCGGCTCCAGCGACGTCCTTGAACCGGGCATGGCCTTGTCCATCCGCACGGCGGCAAGCCTGGACGGCGGACCGGGCATCGCCTTCCAGTCCACGGTGCTGGTAACGGGCTCCGGACACGAGCGGCTCAACATCGTTCCCCAGCGACTGATCCATCTCTACTGACCCGCATATGGTCCTGACGACACCAAGGAAATCCATGACACAGCAGACACTCACCGCAGCACCCACTGTGCAGCTCACAGCGGGCACGCACATGCCGCTCATCGGTTTCGGTACCCACCCGCTTCGAGGAGCCGAAGCTACCGAGGCCGTGCTCCACGCGCTGCAAACCGGCTACCGCAGCGTGGACACCGCCACGCGTTACCAGAACCAGGACGCGGTCGGAGAAGCGCTTCGCCGCACGGACGTTCCCCGCGAAGAGGTCTTCGTGACCACCAAGCTTCCGCCGGACTCCGTGGGCTACGAGTTCCAAACCCTGCATGCCAGCCTCAAAGCCCTCGGCACCGATTACGTTGATCTCTGGCTCATGCACTGGCCCCCCGGTGGGAGTGCAGGTGTATCGGCCTGGAAGCAGCTGGTTCGCGCCCGCGAGGAGGGCCTGGTCCGCGCCATCGGCGTGAGCAACTACCAGTTGCGCCTGTTGGACCAGTTGCACGCCGAAACCGGCGTCTATCCGGAGGTTGCACAACTGCAGTGGAGTCCCGTCCACTTCAGCGCCCGCTACCTGTCCGGTTGCACCGAACGCGGAGTGGTGGTGGGAGCCCACAGCCCGTTCAGAAGTGCCCGACTGGACGACCAAAGCCTGGCTGCAATCGCCCAAGCCCATGGCGCATCGGTCACCCAGGTGATCGTCCGCTGGAACGTACAGCACGGCGTCGCGGTAGTGCCCAAGTCCGCCCATCAGGACCGCATGGCCACGAACCTGGACGTGATGTGGTTCGAGTTGAGCGAAACCGAAATGAAGACCATTGATGACCTCAGCGAACTGGAGTGAGCCCGCCGGGGGCGGCCCGGCAGACACGGTAGGGCTCATCGGTTTGGGGCCGATGGGCGCTCCCATCGCCGGCCGCATCGCCGACGCCGGTTATCGCCTCCGCGTCTGGAACCGCACCAGGGAAACGGCCGAGCAACTCCGGCCCCACGCTGAAGTGGCCGACGGAGTGGAACGGTTGTCATCCCAGGTCATCCTCTCGGCGCTACCGGACATTGACCATCTGGACCGGCTGACGCCGTCGTCTGTCCTGGAACAGTGGCAACACGACGGCACTGCCCGGCTCATTGTCCTGAGCACCACCTCTCCTGACAAGGTACGGGCGCTCGCCGCCCGGGTGGCACCCTTCGATATCGAGGTGGTGGACGCCGCGATGAGCGGCGGCGATGCCGGTGCCACGGCGGGAACGCTCAGCCTCATGGTCGGGGCAGATCCGGAGACTTTCGGTGACCTCCTTCCGTTGCTGCGGACCTTTGCCACCACCATCGAGAACATGGGTCCCCTCGGAACCGGCGCCGCTGCCAAACTGTGCAACCAGTTGGTAGTGGCCGGGACCTTGGTTTCCCTGGCCGAAGCCCTCCACCTTGCACGCAAATCCGGCCTCTCAGACAGTCAAGTCGCACGAGTCCTCAAAGGCGGCCTGGCATCCAGTGCTGTGCTCGACCTCAAAGCAGACAAGCTGCTGGGGCGCACTTACGAGCTGGGCGGGAGCGCGGTCAACCAACTCAAGGACCTGCGGTATGCCGTTGCCTTGGGGGATGACGTGGGTGCGCGCCTTCCGCTGGCCCGGGAATCCGCAGCCCTCTTTGAGGAAGCGGTCAATCAGGGTCTTGGGGACCATGACCACGCCGTCATCCAGGAAGTGCTGGATGCCCCGCAACTGCACCACACCAACCAGAACAGGATCAGCTCCCCATGACTCCAGCCGTCCAAACCACCACCGCTGTCCCGGCTTCCCACGCTGTGCAACGCATCCTGAGTACCTCCATGCGGGTCCAGCAGCCCCAATCCACGGGCGATCTCGTGTCACTGGCCATGGGCGAGCCTGACTTCGACACGCCGCTTCAGATCAGGGAAGCGGCCAACCGGGCCCTGGCCGAGGGCCACACGCACTATGCGCCCCTGCTCGGTGAACCAGTCCTTCGCGAGGCCCTCGCCGCGAAGCTTTCCGTGCTGGCCGGCCACGCTGTCCAGTCGGCAGACGTCCTGGTGACCCAGGGCGGGACTGCCGCCTTGTCGGCGGCCATCCTGGGTTTGGTCAACCCGGGGGACAAGGTGGTCATTCCGGACCCTACGTACTCTCTTTATTCCGATCTGATCAGCATGGCCGGCGGTGTATGCGTTCCCGTCCCCTTGGGCAATGACCTGCACTGGGACCTCGAAGCCTTGGGCCGTGCCCTCGTGGGCGCCAAGCTTTTTGTGTTCTGCAATCCTTCCAATCCGACCGGAATCGTGCATACACAAGTGGAACTGGAAGCGCTGGGCGGGCTCCTGGCCGGAACCGACACGCTGGTTCTCTCCGACGAGGCCTACAGCGACCTCGTTTACACGCCCGAACCCTTCACTTCAGCGCTGCAGGTGGACAGCTTGCGGGGCCGGACCATCTATTGCCAGACGTTCTCCAAGTCCTACGCGATGACGGGTTGGCGCGTCGGTTACCTGTGGGGGCCGCCGGAGGTTATTGCTGCGGCTGCACGGGTGCACGGCACTTTTAATGGTTCCGTAAATACGGCAAGCCAGCTCGCGGCCCTGGCGGCCCTGCGAACCGCGGACCCGGATGTTCGCCGTATGCATGCTGCGTACACACGCCGTCGCGAGCTCATGATTGACGGGCTTGCGGACATCGAGGGTCTGCACGCCAGTTCACCGGAGGGTGCGTTCTACCTTTTCCCCCGGTACGACGCCGGCCTGACCGCCGTCGAGCTGTGCGCGCACCTGCGCGGAGCAGGTGTTGCGGTGCGGCCGGGAAGCGAGTTCGGAAAACATGGTGAACACCATGTCCGGTTGTCTTACGCGGCCAGCGAGGAGCACATCCGCGAGGGTGTGCGGCGGTTGGGGGAGGCTTTCGCCCGGCTGTGACCCTGGAACAGCGGTCAACCCACTGGTACAGCGGTCGACCCACTGGTACAGCGGTCGACCCACTAAAACAGCGGCCACGGCACCGCGGACATTTCGCCACTCGGGGCCGGGAATCTCCCTGCCCCGAGCAAGTGTTCGCAGCGCGCAGAGAGCGCTCCGATCTCTTCGGCGTGAAGCAGTTCCGCGAGGTCCTGGCCCAGGCCGCCGTCGAGCCCTTTGTTAACTCGGCCAATGCCGTCCCGCTCCTCGGGGGTCAGGGAGTCACCCAACCATCCCCAAAGTACTGTGCGCAGCTTGTGCTCACTGTGAAAGGTGAGCCCGTGGTCCACGCCGTGCCTGTGTTCATCCGTCATGGCCAGGACGTGGTTGCCCTTGCGGTCAGCGTTGTTGACCACAATGTCGAACACGGCCATCCGCCTGAGCGCCGGCGTGTCCTCATGAACCAGTGCCACCATCTGTCCGGTCCCGTCCTGCCCTTCGAGGACCTGTTTCCAGCCGGTTTCGGGCACATGGTCGGAAGCCACCAAGTCAACGGCCGGGTTGTCTGGGTCCTGCTCCTTCCAGAGCTGGACCATGCCTTCGCCCAAGGGGCCCTCGCGCAGCCACGTATGCGGCACAATGTCCCAACCGAAGGCCTCCGAGACCAGGTACGCCGCCACCTCCCTGTAGGCGAGGGTGCCATGCGGAAAATCCCATAGCGGACTTTCGCCTGCAATGGGCTTGTAAACCACCTGGACGTCGCCGATGCTGCCCAGGAAGGTAGCGTTCGATGCGGTGGTGATGCGGCCTGTGAGCGTCAGCTCACCGGCCAGCAGGTCCTGATCCGGCATCAGGCCTCGGGAGGCGTGCAGGTGTGGCCCTCGGGGTCGATGGGGTAGCCGCACAGCTCGCACATCGGGCGTCCGGCGGCCACGACCTCGCGGGTGCGCTTGGCGAAGGCGCGCGCCGCACCGACCGGCATGCGCACCACCATCATCTCGGCGAACTCAGCGACCTCCGCCTCAAGGGGTTCCTCGTCGGGATCGACGTCGGCGATGGGGTAGGCCTCGATGACCACCTGGGCAGTGGATGGATCCCAGCCCAGGCTCATGGCGCCGGTTCGGAATTGCTCGTGCGGTTCCTCCAGCGGGTCGTTGTCCACGAGTTCAACGGGCGTTCCCTTGGGGACACTGAAGGGGTTGCCCTCCACGGTGATGAGTTGGTCGAGAATCTCGTCGATCTTTTCCGCGAGCAGGGATGACTGCTGCTTCTCAAGGGCGATACTCACCATCTGTTTCCCGGCACGCACCTGAAGGTAGAACGTGCGTGCCCCGGGGAGGCCAACGGTGCCAATGACAACCCGGTCGGGCCAATCGAACTCGTGAACGCGCGTAGGCATGTGAGTATTTTTGCACACGGAGTTCAGGGAGTCTTCTGCCCGGCGCCACCGCCCACCGGAGCATCGCCGCTCAGGATGCCTTTGGAGAGCCAGGACAGATCGCCCGCCTCTGTGTTGGTGGCATAAACACTGGGCCTGGTGGCTCCGTAGTGGACAATCGACACGGACGCGGGGCCCACATTGATGCGCTGGAACAAATCAAGGTGCATGCCGAGCGCGTCCGCGAGGATGGACTTGATGATGTCCCCGTGGCTGACGGCCACCCATACGGCCCCGGCACCATGCTCGGCCTCAAAGGCTGCATCGTGTCGGCGGATCGCTGCTACCGAGCGCGCCTGCATCGCGGCCATGGCTTCACCGCCGGGAAACACGACGGCGGACGGGTGCGATTGCACCACCGGCCACAATTCCTCGTTCGCAAGCTCACTGAGCGCGCGTCCCTGCCACTGGCCATAGTCGCATTCGGTGAGGTCCGGATCGATGGGTGCATGCGGCCTGCCGGGCTGGCGGTCGAGGATGTGTTGGGTGGTCTGCAGGCAGCGTTCCAAGGGACTGGAAACCACCCCCACCACCGGAACGGCCGCGAGCCGCTCTCCGGTCAGGACAGCCTGTTCGTGCCCGGTCTGGTCCAGGCTGATTCCCGGAGCCCTGCCTGCCAACTGTCCCGTGGCATTGGCTGTGGTGCGGCCGTGCCGCACGAGGATAACTGTCGCCATCCGTCCAGCCTAGCCACGTGGCCGACGACTTTCCTTCAGGACGTGATGGAAACGCACCCTGCCAGCCGGCGGAAACCGGTGCCTGAACAGGTAGACCGGGACGGCGAAGACGCCGGCCGTGAGGGTCGGCACCCCGTGCTCCGCTGCCGATGCGGCTTCCAACTGGAGGTGCGGGACTAGTCACTTGGCATCGCGGCACCGCTGTCCTTGGATATCCACGGGGCAGTCAGGTGCTTCAGTCGTGCAGCGTGGGCCGATAGATCAGTTCCTGGGTGTGGCCGTCGAGGGTCGTGTGGCCGATCAGTTCAAGGTCGAAGTCCTGAGCGTCCCTGAAGATCGGACCGAGTCCGGTTTGACCGGTGATGACGGGGAAGATGGTTACCTGCAGCCGGTCCACCAGTCCCGCTGCCATGAGTGAACGATTCAGTGCGAGGCTTCCGTGGGAGCGGAGCGGAACATTGGATTCGCTCTTGAGGCGCGCGACAACGTCAACTGCGTCGCCGCTGACCAGGGTCGCATCGTTCCAGTCGAGCGGTTCCTCCAAGGTGGTTGAAACAACCGTTGCGGGCAGGTTGATCATTGCCGTGACCCAGGGATCGTGGACCTCCGCTTCGGAGCCGTTGGCCGCGAGCATTTCCGTGAAGGCCCGGTAGGTGGTTGCTCCGAACACCATTCGCTGGTCCTGGCTGTACTGGGCAAGACGGTGCTCCAACAGTTCCGGGCCCTGTTTACCCCAGTAACCGGTCCAATTGCCTGTTGCGGCGCCAAAGCCATCCAGGCTGGAGAAGACATCGAACGTATACATCGCTGGCATGGGTCTCCTTGGCGAACGGGATCGTGTGCGAACGGGATCGTGTGGTGGGGGTGGAAACGTAGTGGCTACCGTGGCGGCCTTACCGTGTACTCGGCGATGATGACGCCCATGGTGGTGACCAGGCTGCGTGTGAGGTCAAGGTCGGCACGGGTCGAGTCGGAAAAGAGCCGGGTTCCTGATCCGAGGACAATCGGATGGATCAGCAGGCTGTAGCGATCCACAAGGCCCGCGGTGTGGAGTTGGCGCACCAGATCGCCGCTGCCCATGATCATGAGGTCGGCTGGGTACCGCTCCTTGAGCGACACCACACCCTGCACGGCGTCGCCCGCCAGGAGTTCGCTGTTCCCGTAGGGCAGCGTGGCTTCTTGATTCCGGGAGGCGACGAACTTGTCCGAACCAAGCAGCACGTCAACAAAGGGGTTGGGCCCCACGGAGGTCCAGTGCCCCAACACGTCGTCGTAAGTGCGGTGCCCAAAAAGGAGGCCCCCGCCGGCGCTCATGCCCTCGCCTGCGTAGCTCATGGACACCTCGTCCTGGAAACCGTTCGCCCAGCCACCATGGGTGAAGCCGTTCCTTGTGTCTTCATCGGCGCGGCCCGGACCCTGCATGACGCCGTCCAGGGTGACGCTTTCGAACACGGTGATCGTGGACATTGCTTCCTCCTGACCGCGATTTGCGGGCTTTCAGCAGGTGGCTGGGGGACAGGTTCACCAGTCTTTGCCAACGCGAGCAGCGAGTCAATGCCCTGACGGCCTAAAACGGCAGTGGAAGCTTCGCCATCCGTCCTCCGTCCAGGACCAGCACCTCACCTGTCATGAATCCCGCGCGGTCGCTGGCCAGGAACACGGCCAGGTCCCCGACGTCCCCCGGTTGCCCGATGCGTCCGGCCGGGTGCAAGGCCCTAAGCCCCGCTCGGGCAGCGACCGGGTCGGCTTGGGCGTCGAGGTACTTTTCGCTGAGTTCGGAAGCGATCCATCCCGGGGCTATGGCATTGCAACGGATGCCGTCTGCGCCCAGATCGACGGCCAGCGCCTTCGTCATTCCGTGGATGCCGGCTTTCGAGGCTGAGTAGGCAGCGTGCCCAGGATTGGCAGCGAGTCCCTCGATCGAGCCGACGTTGATGATGCTTCCGCCTCCGCTGCGCCGGAGGTGGGGAAGTGCGGCTTGGATCAGGAAGAGCGGCGCCCGCAGATTCAGGGCCATCATGAGATCCCATTCGCCGGGCAGGATGTCCTCCACGCCACGCTCGAACATGATGCCGGCGTTGTTGACCAGGACGTCTATGGCACCCAGGTGCCCGGCTGCTTGTTCGACGGCGGTAGGCATCGCCGCCATGTCGGTCAGGTCCGCCTGGATCAAGTGCACGTTCGGGTGGCTGGCCAGGGGTTCCTCCAGCGGGCGGCGTTGCACGATGGCGATCCTTGCGCCTTCCTCGAGGAACCGCCGGGTGATTCCGCCGCCGATTCCCTGGCCGCCGCCGGTTATGAGGGCAGCTTTTCCGTTGAGTTGCATGGGTGGTTCCTTCAGTCGCGCTGGCCAGCGTGCGCCGTCGAGCGTTGAACGGACTTAACGCGGTTGGTGAGTTTACCGACGCCTTCGATTTCCACGGTGACAACGTCGCCGTCCTTCAGGCCGACGGGAGGGTTGCGGAAGACGCCCACGCCGGCGGGCGTGCCAGTCAGGATGAGGTCGCCAGGCTCCAACGTGGCTGTCTGCGAGACGAAGCTGACAATGTCGGCAACGCTGAAGATCATGTTGGCTGTAGTGGAGTCCTGCATGAGGATTCCGTTCAACCAGAGCTTGATCCCCAGATTCTGGGGGTCCGGGACCTGGTCAGCCGGGACCATGGCCAGACCTATGGGGCAGAACGTGTCCAGGCTTTTGCCGCGAACCCACTGGCCGTCGTCGAACTGCAGTTCCCTTGCGGAAACATCGTTGGCGCAGAGGTAGCCGGCCACGTAGTCAAGGGCTTCTTCGCTTGGGATGTTCCGAGCCCGTCGGCCGATGACAACGGCCAGTTCTGCTTCGTAGTCGGTGCGCAGGCCCTCGGGCACCAGGATCTCACTGCCATTGCCAACAAGCGTATTCGGCCACTTGGCAAAGAGAAGCGGGCGGGTTGGGACTTCGAGGCCTGCCTCGGTGGCGTGGTCGCGGTAGTTCAACCCGACGCAAATGATTTTCGACGGCGGCCCTATCGGCAGCCCGTCTGCGGCACCGGATGTGGCGGGAACGGTGGGGGACTGGGTGCAGGTGGTCATGTCAGGACTCCTTCCGGTGGGTGTTTGTACGAGCGGTTTTGCCCAAGAACGATTGGTCGTCCAGGGCGAGGGTGAGTGCGAGCATTCCACCGACGTAGCCGTGATGCCGTAGGCCCTCCATGACTCCGGACGCCCCATGGCTGAAGATGGATTTGGCATCCGGAGTGCCGGAGGTGCTGAACCACTGGGCGAGGTTGGCGAAGTGAACCTCAAGGTAGGGCCGTCCGGAATCCAGGAGCGCGTCACGGGTGGCCATGCCGAACATCGTGAGTCCGGCGGGGTTGATCATGAACGCGTCAACGTCATCGCTGTCATGGATGAAGTTGAGGATTTCCCCCTCGATGTTTGACGAGAAATGTCGGAGTTCAACATCGATCTTCGCGGCAAAACCATCCAGCTGATTGTTCAGGTCTTCCAAGGACCTTACAGAGCCGAAGAGGCCAGGATCTCGTTTACCGAGGGCGGACATGTTAGGGCCCTGGATGACGGCAATCCGCCATTGTGGGGCGTTCGGGACCCGGAGTCCTTGCATCGTGGGATTCCTTTCGCAGGAGGTCGCGGCAACCTTGCCGCAACACAACTGACAATATGCATATTTTCCGAAGTGGTCAATGTCGAATATGCATATTGTCTCAACTCGAGGTTGCCTGCGATACTTGGCCCATGTCCACAGTCACGGGTCAGCTCCGCTCAACCACCATTGCGGGGGCGATCGCGGCCGAACTCCGCGCCGAGATCGCCGCTGGGCGCATTGCGCCGGGGGAGAAGCTGCGCCAGAACGAACTGGCCGCCCGTTTTGGCGTGAGTACCACTCCGGTGCGCGAAGCCATTGCCATCCTTCGGCATGAGGGATTGGTACGTCATTCCCCGCAGCGGGGCGCTACGGTCTTCGCCCCCTCGGTTGCGGAGTTGCGCGAGCAGTACGCCATTCGCACGGAATTGGAAGCCCTCGCAGTCAGGCATGCTGCCGGCAATTTCCATGAAAACGATGCCGCACCCCTCCAGGCGATCATCGATGAAATGACCCAGTGCACGGATCCGGACCGGTATGTGGAACTGAACCACCAGTTCCACATGGGTCTATACAGGCTCTCCGGCATGGAGCAGCTGGTGGAATTGATCGACAACCTGCGAGGATCCTCATCGGCATACCTGCAGATCTATGCGACGACCAGCAGCCCTTCGCCCCAGTTGGATGACGAGCACAGCCGTATTTTGGAGGCCTGCAAAGCGGGTGACGCAGCCGCGGCCGACAAGGCTATTAGGGAACACTTGCAGACCAGCGTCCAGAGCATTCTCAGCACGCTCCCGGAAGACGCGGCCAAATAACCCGCTGGTCATCGACTTGCACCGGGACCGGGCAGATCGCGAACCCTAGCGCCGCCTGACAACGAGGTCGGCGAAATTCCTCGTTGACTCGATGAACCGCGCGTTGGCTTCGTCCGGACCATTCGCCCAGGCTTCAGCATCGGCCGGTGCCATTCCGGAGGTTACGTGTCGTTGGATGAGCTGGGCCACACGGATCTGCTGTGATGTCTCAACGAACCAGACTTCGTCCAGGTAACGGCGGACTTCGCTCCAGCGGCCCTGCCGGGCCAGGAGGTAATTGCCTTCCGTCAAGACGAAAGTGGTCGCCTTGGGAACAGCGATGGATGCCGCTACGGGCTCTTCAAGGCCGCGGCGGTAGGCAGGCGCGTAAATGACATCCTCATCGTTGCGCCGCAGCCGTTGAAGCAGGGAGAGATACCCGCCGATGTCGAACGTGTCGATCGCGCCCTTCCGTTCCCGCAACGGTGTCCCGTCGATGATGGAGTTCGCCAAGTGGAATCCATCCATGGGAACGACGGCGCCGTCTGGGCCAAACTGCTCGGCCAGGCGTTCGGCAAGAATGGATTTGCCCGCACCCGGAGCCCCCACCAACCCGACGATCATCCGTTCGCCCGGACTGGCTGCGCCACGAAGGCGCCGCTCAAGGTCGGAAATATCGTAGAAGACAGCAGGCACTGATTGTTCGGCGCGGGAGGAATTCAATCTTTGAGCGCTCCATCCAGAAGGCTGCGCAGCTCTTGAGAGTACCGCTCGGTGGCCTCGTGATGGTGGGCAGGCGTGCCCGCCTCGGCGTCGCCGTCGGAGGCGGGGAAGTGCATGACCATGGTGATTAGCCTATACCTGGAACAGTACCTTTAAACCTAATTCACTCTTGAACTGTGACATTAAATGTTCATATAATAGACACATCAGAGGGGCTGAGAAGGGGGCCGGTTCCGCGGACAACCAGGGAATCGAGGGTCATCGTGGACCACGAAGATACAGTCACCATTTGGCGGCGGGCCGGTAACCAGACGCCGCCCCGTCAGCTGAGTCTTTACGCTCAGGCACTTGTGAGGGAGTGCCCCGTAGGCACCTACCGGGCCCTGAATGACGCCCAGGAAGATCAGGCGCTGCTGGCCCTGTTCCGCGTGGACAGGCCGCAAGCGACGTTGGCTTCTTTGCATCAGCTTCCGGCCTTGGCACTCTCCAGCTACCACCAACTGCTCCACGACCTTGCGCGTGAAGGACTGGGGCCCGGGGGTTTCGACGGCGAAGTCCCCACCTGTCCGTCCCTGACGGCACGGTCCAACCCGCCGGACCATCCCTGGAGGAGCCATGTGTGACAACTGCCGCAGGGCCCTGTACGAGTTGAACCTCCAGTGGGGCAACCAATCGTTGGACATTGCCAGGATCCGTCGCATTCTCGACAGCGAGGAAGATGAGGCAGCGTAGCTTCGTCGACCGTTGGGCCTGCGGCTATCCTTTCCATACTGCCCGTTGACCCGCAATCCGCCCCAAGGAGGCCTCGACACCATGTTTACGAAGAAAGGCGATGCAGCAGTCCTCGCCAAACTCGGCGAGGCTCCGGCACCCTACCGGGAGATCGGCGAACGCCTGCACCGGATCATCAGGGACAACGCGCCGTCCCTGGAGCCTATCGTCCGCTGGGGACTGCCGTTCTACGTGAAGGACGGCAAGGATATTTGCTACATCAAACCGGACAAGGAATATATCGTCTTCGGCTTTGGGGAAGTGGTGAATCCTGCCCATGAGGAGGGAGCCCACATGCACCCCGTCGCTTGGAACATCACCTCGCTGGACGATGCCACCGAGGCCAGGATCAAGGCCCTGGTGGTCAAGGCGGCCAGCTGACGTCCGCCACTGGCGGACCCAGGAATGAGTGAACGACGGCGGCAGGCCGGTTTCGGTTCCCCGGGAACCAAAGCGGCCTCCCGCCGTCGTGCTTTGTTGCCCTTAAGGGGTTTGCGCTCTTTCGCAAAGTCATGGGTCTTTCATGACGATTGCGTTAAGTTGTGCTGGTCACATCCGTTTGCTTCTTCGCAGGTGATCCGCCCACTCTTGCATCACCCTATATTTCAGCGCTTGTCAGCGCGTGCCCAACGAAGGACACCATTTATGACTGACGTTCTCTGGTTTTCCGATCTTGGCCTGTCCGACCTTGACCAGGTTGGCGGCAAGAACGCTTCTCTTGGCGAGATGGTTCAAAGCCTCGCCTCTGCAGGGGTGAAGGTTCCGGACGGTTTTGCTACCACGGCCGATGCTTATCGGCGGTTCTTGAGTGGATCCGGGCTGGATGCCCGGATCGAGGATATTCTGGAAGGCCTGGACAGCGGCGATGTGGCCGCTTTGGCCAGCGTCGGCCAGCAGATCCGGGATCTGATCCGTGATACGCCGTTCCCTGCGGGTTTCGAAGATGAAATCCGGTCCGCGTATGCACGCCTGACCCAGGAGCACGGCGATGACGTGTCGTGGGCTGTGCGGTCGTCGGCCACGGCTGAGGATTTGCCGGATGCTTCCTTCGCTGGCCAGCAGGAAACGTTCCTGAACATCCACGGTATTGAGAACATCCTGGTGGCGATCAAGGACGTGTTTGCGTCCCTGTACAACGACCGGGCCATTGCCTACCGCGTCCACCACGGCTTCACGCACTCCGAGGTTGCTTTGTCGGCAGGTGTGCAGCGGATGGTGCGTTCCGATGTCGGCGCGTCCGGGGTGATGTTCACCATGGACACTGAGACCGGTTTCCAGGACGCCGTGTTCATTACGTCCTCGTACGGTCTGGGTGAGGCCGTGGTCCAGGGTGCGGTGAACCCGGATGAGTTCTATGTCCACAAGCCTGCCTTGGTGGCCGGTCGTCCGGCGGTGCTGAAGCGGGGGCTGGGGGAGAAGGCCATCCAGATGGTCTACACCGAGTCCCGTGAGGTGGGCCGCACCGTGGACTTCATCCCGGTAGCCCCGGAGCTGCGGAAGCGTTTCAGCCTGTCCGATGCCGAGGTGGAGCAGTTGGGCCGGCACGCGCTGGCCATCGAGGCCCATTACGGCCGTCCGATGGATATTGAGTGGGGCAAGGACGGGGTGGACGGGGAACTGTACATCCTGCAGGCCCGCCCGGAAACAGTCGAGTCACGCAAGGCCGCGGGCTCAGTGTCCCGTTACCGGCTTGCCGAGCGTTCCACGGTGCTGGTTGAAGGCCGGGCCATTGGTCAGCGGATCGGCGCCGGGCAGGTGCGGGTGTTGTCCTCGATCGACCAGATGGCATCCTTTCAGGAGGGCGACGTGCTGGTGGCGAACATGACGGACCCGGACTGGGAACCGATCATGAAGAAAGCCGCGGCGATCGTCACGGACCGGGGTGGGCGGACCTGCCACGCTGCGATCATTGCCCGTGAACTGGGCATCCCCGCCGTCGTCGGAACCGGGTACGCGTCCCAGATCCTCAAGGACGGCACCCCCGTCACGGTGTCCTGCGCCGAAGGCGAAGCCGGGCTGGTCTACGAGGGCTTGTTGGAGTACACGCTTCAGGAAACGTCGTTGGAGACCATGCCCGAGGCTCCGGTGAAGATCATGATGAACGTCGGCACCCCGGAACAGGCGTTCAGCTTCGCCAAGCTCCCCAACCACGGTGTTGGCCTGGCCCGGCTGGAATTCATTATCAACCGGCAGATCGGTATCCACCCCAACGCGCTGCTCGCCGTGGCCGGCGAAGTGGCCCGGCCTGCGACCCTGGATGACTTCACGGTGCGGCAGATCCGGGAGAAGACCGCCGCTTACGACGGCCCGCGGGACTTCTACGTCAAGCGTTTGGCCGAGGGTATCTCAACCATCGCCGCGGCGTTCGCCCCGGAACCGGTGATCATCCGGCTCTCGGACTTCAAGTCCAACGAGTACGCCAACCTGATCGGTGGCCCGGCGTTCGAACCCGAGGAGGAGAACCCGATGATCGGCTACCGGGGCGCTTCCCGGTACCTGTCAGAATCCTTCCGGCAGGCGTTCGAGCTCGAATGCGAAGCCCTGAAATATGTCCGCAACGAAATGGGCCTGAGCAACATCAAGCTCATGGTCCCGTTCGTGCGGACCCTGGACGAGGCCCGCGGCGTCATCGAGCTGCTCGCGGCGAACGGGCTGCGCCGCGGCGAGAACGGCCTGGAGATCGTGATGATGTGCGAACTGCCGGCCAACGCCCTCCTGGCAGATGAGTTCCTGGAGTACTTCGACGGGTTCTCCATCGGATCCAACGACCTCACCCAGCTCACCCTTGGCCTGGACCGCGACTCAGCCCTCGTGGCCGAAGGCTTCGATGAGCGCAACCCGGCCGTGACCAAGCTGCTGGAAATGGCGATCAGTGCCTGCCGCGCCAAAGGCCGGTACGTCGGTATCTGCGGCCAAGGCCCCAGTGACCACCCGGACTTCGCCGAATGGCTCCTGGCACAGGGCATCAGCTCCATCTCCCTGAACCCGGACGCCGTCACCGAAACCTGGCTCCGCCTGGCCCGCACCACCAGCACCACCGCCGTCTAAATGGTCGACCACCACACCGTGGGGGCTGGCACCCAGCCCGCCCCCACGGTGTTCTTCCTTTCCGACAGCACCGGAATCACGGCCGAGACCCTCGGCAACACGCTGCTGACCCAGTTCCCGGCCCAACGACTGGAACGTCGCACCATTCCCTTCATCACCACGGTGGAACAGGCGTACGACGTCGTAGCTGTCATCGACCGGGTGGCTGCTGCCGGGCCGCGGCCTTTGGTCTTCTCGACGACGGTGAACCCCGACGTCCGTGCCGTCCTGTCACAAAGCACAGGCCACTTTTTCGATTTGTTCGGCGCCCATATCGGTCAGCTGGAGCAAGCACTCGGCTCCTCGGCCAATGGCCTCCCAGGCCAGGCGCATGGCGTCGGTGACGCCGTCCGGTATCAGTCGCGGATGGCCGCCGTCGAATACGCCATAGAGCACGACGACGGCCAGTCGCTTCGGGCGCTGGAACGCGCGGAGCTGATCCTAATCGCCCCCTCCCGGTGCGGTAAGACTCCCACCACGATGTACCTGGCGCTGCAGCATGGGATCCTTGCCGCCAACTTCCCGTTGGTGGAAGAAGACTTCGAAACCCTTTCGCTGCCCAGGCCGTTGCTGCCGTTCGCAACCAAATGTTTCGGCCTCACGTCGCAGCCGGTCCGGTTGAGCCAGATCCGGCAGGAACGGCGTCCCGGGAGCAACTATGCCTCGCTGCCACAATGCACCTTTGAACTCCGCAACGCCGAGGACATGTACAGGGCCAACAACATTCCCTACGTGAACTCGGCTTCCATGTCCGTCGAAGAGATCTCCGCGACGGTGCTCCAGAAGATGCAACTGCACCACTGACAGCGTCGTGGATGCCCCCTAAGCCGCAGTTGATTCCCGGCATGCGGACGCCGTCTTTGTTTCCTGCCACACCATCCCGGCCGCCTTCACCACCCACAGAAGGCTCTCTGCTGTGTTTCCGCAATGTTTCCAGCGTGTTAACTGGGCTGAGAAAATACGCCATCTAATTTCTCACTAAATTCTTGATAAACGCCTCGCGAAATTGCTTTCAACGGCGTAGTTTTGATCCATCAATGAATGTAAGTGACCCGTATCACACTGGCTGTGTTCGAAGTTGAACCGGTCAAATCCGTTGGAGCAGAGTGTGCCGGGTTTGCCGGTGGTTTCCTTCCACCCCCACCGGGGTTGAGGCGATCTCCGGCCGGCACCGCCTGCAGATTCCGGGGCCGTTACCGCCGGCGAAGCGGTGACGTCCCGGCCTGTCTCAAAGCCTGGTTCCGGGTGCGCGACCGTTGTTTCACCGGCCCCGGGATCCCACCGATTGTGACCATTTCGCGCCTCCCTGCCTGGGATTCCCCTTCCCGCGGACTCTTTTGCGTGTCCGCGGATGCTTTCCACGCTTCCACCGGGCCGGGATCGATGCCGCGCGGCCACCTGCTGTCAGTACATCAAGGAGATGTTATGAGTGAAAATCGTGTAGATGGCGTCGACCATCTGAAGAGGTCGATCAACTGGAAACAGGGCATGGCCATTGCCCTGGGCGTACCGCTGCTGATCCTGCCCTCCCTGGGCTACCTGCCGATGTATGTGTCTGCCGCGGCCATCCTCATCTGGGCGATTTCGGTGCTTCAGGGCTTCCTGCAAAACGCCGCCTACGCCGAGATGGCCACCACTTTCCCCAAGGCCTCAGGACTGCCTGGGTTCGCGCAATTGGTCTTCCGCAATGAAAATTTCAAGGGCAAGTACGACAAGGGCAAGCTCATTGGCGGTTTCACTGCCTGGAGCTACTGGTTCGGATGGAATCCCATTCTCGCCATCTTCGCCATCCTGGTGGGCGGCTACCTGCACGGCCTGTTCCCGGTGCTGGGGGAGACCTTCAGCGAATACCAGCTGGCCCTGATCTCCGGCGTCGTGATTTTTGGTGGCCTGTATGTGGTGAACTGGTTCGGCCTGAAGGACGGCGCCATCCTCGGGTACATCCTGGCTGCCATCTCGTTGATTCCGCTGGTGGTCCTGGCTGTCGCACCGTTCGCCACGGGCCACGTTGACATGTCCAACATCACCGGAAACTGGTGGCCGTCCGATTGGGGCTGGGACTTGCACCACATCCTGATGCTCTTCGGCATCTTTGCTATCTCGCAGTGGAGCGCGTGTGCTTGGGAAACGGCGGCAATCTACGGACCCGAATACAAGAACCCGGCCAAGGACGTCCCCAAGGCGCTGCTGGCCTGTGGCCTGATTTGCTTGGTGCTCTACGTCCTCCTGCAAACCGCCGTCATTGGTGTCCTTGGTGTTGATGGCGTGCAGGCCCAAGCTGTTTCTCCGCTGATCCCGGTAGCGCAGGCAGTCTTTGGCCAGGCCGGTTCGATCGTCACGATCATCATGTTGGTTGCGGCAATGGTCCTGATCATCCAAACGGCCTACCTGGGTTCATCCCGGGCCATGCACTCCATGTCAACCGAAGGAAACCTGCCGGCTTTCATTGGAAAGACCAACCGCCAGGGAACACCGTTCGTGGCCATGCTCATCATCGGTGCGTTCAACCTGGTCCTCATCTCCATGGGCAACGCGGCCGCCATCCTCGCAGCCTCGGCCATCGGCTACACACTCGCCAACGGGATCAGCCTGCTGGCTTACGTCCGGGCAAAGAAGCACCCGGCCTTTGCCAACCTGGAGCGTCCGTTCAAGGCGCCGAAGGGCTGGAAGCATGTGGCCTTGGTCTTTGGCCTGTTCAACGTGCCGTTCTGCGTGGTGGGCGTGGTCTACCTGAACAGCTTGGAGATCGGCTGGACATCAACCTGGGTAGGCTTCCTGGTCCTTGCCCTGTACTTGCCCATCTGGCTTTACTCCCAGCGGGAGAAGCGACGTCCCCACGGCGAACCCATAGAGGAAACGGTGCAGACCGTCGACGCAACCGAGCAGGAAAGGGTGCTGGATCCCACCCCGTAGGAAGCGGGCGGGGCGCGCGAAGGACCCTTCCGGACTTCGTGCGCCGCTTCCTCTGAGGCCACGTGGCCCAACAAATGCAGCTGAAGGCCCTGACGGCACATGACCACCACGGAGTGGCATGGGACCGTCAGGGCCTTCAGCTGTCTTCGTGCGGTGGTGGGCCACATGGCGTTTCCCCGGCACGGCAGCATGTTTCGCTGATGTTTCCAACATGTTAACTATTGTGGGAATTAATGTCGGATAATTTCTCAGGTAATTCTCAATAAATCGCTCGCATCAAAGAAATTCATGGCGTAGTTTTGCTGCATGAAAGGAATGCGGGTGACTGGCATCACAGCAGATGGGCTCATCGCAGAGCTTTTCTGAGTCCCTGGAAACCAGGGCATGCCAGGCAACGTACGTCCGCCGCCGGCCCCACCGGGCCAACGGTGCTCGTTACGCCCGTTCCATCGGCCTTGATGACCATTTCCGGACAATGCTGAACGGTTCCGGCGCATCAAGGGCGCGTTATGTACGTGTCGCCCTGATGAGTAACACCGGGCCCTGCGGGATGTAGACACACCGCTTCCCAGGGCCTGCGGACCGTCAGCTGGCGTCCCTTCCCAGGAAACAAAGGAGTTAGTTGTGACTTTGAATGCTGATACTGAGGTTTTGGTGGGTGTTTCGCATCCGTTGGATCCGTTGTCGCGGGTGGAGATCGCG
>NZ_JBIVXM010000025.1:0-58933 GCF_044769205.1 Paenarthrobacter sp. NPDC090520 | reverse complement strand
CTGAACAACCTCAGAAACCAAACGATTCGAGAACTTCACCACGGCAATCGACACCCTTCAATAATCAGGTGTTGCGATCACCGCATGATTCGAAGAGCTCAAAACGGCTCCTACTGCGACTTACATGGGTGGGGCGGCCGTGGTGTCGCGGATGACCATGCGGGGCTTGACCGTGACCGGCGCGCCGGGTTCGCCCGTTTCGAGGCGGTCCAGGAGCAGTCCAATGCAGCGCTGCCCCAATTCCTCAAAGTCCTGGGCCACGGTGGTCAGTGGCGGGATGAAGTACGCCGACTCCGGTTGATCGTCAAAGCCCACGATGCTGATGTCCCCGGGAACCTGAACCCCCGCCTCATGGAAGGCCCTAAGAACGCCCAGGGCCATTTGGTCGTTGGCCACAAACAACGCCGTCACGGATCGCTCGGCCGCGATCTTCAACCCTTCGCGATAGCCGCATTCAGCGCTCCAATCGCCCTCGATCAACACCGAAGGGTCCAAACCGGCGTCGGCAACAGCGTCCCGCCAACCGTCGATGCGTGCCGCGGCGTCGATCCAACCCGACGGCCCGGACAAATGCCCTATGCGTTCATGGCCAAGTTTGGTGAGGTGCTCCACCACCAGCCGGGATCCTTCGCGCTGGTCCACCGTCGCGCCGCTCAGTTGTTTGTCTCCGATGGCCCCGACGGCCACCAGCGGTATGTGGGTGGTGATGCCTTTAAGGACCTCGAAGGTTCCGGGGTGCGGTACCGTCACCACGATGCCGTCGACACCTTGGTCCATGAAGTGCGCAATGGCGTCCCTGATGCTCTCCGGCGTGACGTCCCGCAGCCCGGCGACGCTGACAAAGTAGCCAGCATCACGGGCAGCCTGCTGGAGGCCCAGGAGCGTGTGCGATGGACCGTACTGGGCAAGCTCACTGCCGAGCACGCCGATCGTCTGGGACCTGCGGGTCACCAGGCTTCGGGCCGCGGTGTTGCGGCGATACCCGAGCTCGGTGATTGCCTGCTCCACGCGTTCCCGGGTCTTCGCGCTGACGTTCGGATGGTTGTTCAGCACGCGGGACACGGTCTGGTGGGACACGCCGGCCACGCGCGCAACGTCTTCCATGACGGGAGGACGGTTGGGGGCGGAATGTTCGGTGCTCACCCTGACACGATAGAGCACCGGTGCCGGAGATCAGCCGATGGCTGCTTTCGCGGCGTAGCGGCGATACCTGGAAAGGAACCCAGGGACCGCTCCTGGGGTGGGGGCGGCCAGGTTGATTCCCTCAAGGCGCCACTCGGGCAGGGAGCCGGTGAGTACACCTGCTGCCTGCCGTGCGGCGCCGTCCGCTACGTACTCTCCGGGTTCGGGGACGAACACCGGCACGCCAAAGGCGGCTGCGGCCACCTGTTGGACTGCTTCCGAGTGGGCGCCTCCGCCCACCAGGATGATCCGCCGCGCCTCCACGCCTTGCGCCTGCAGAGCCG
This sequence comes from Paenarthrobacter sp. NPDC090520, assembly GCF_044769205.1. Taxonomy (NCBI): domain Bacteria; kingdom Bacillati; phylum Actinomycetota; class Actinomycetes; order Micrococcales; family Micrococcaceae; genus Paenarthrobacter; species Paenarthrobacter sp. NPDC090520. The sequence continues at coordinate 57,467 of NZ_JBIVXM010000025.1, read as the reverse complement.
CCAAGCCGTCGGCGAGGGAACAAACCACGCCCTCGACGGCGGCTCGTGCCACGTTAGCGGGGGTGTAGTTGGAGACCGTGATTCCGTGGAGGGATCCGGTGGCGTCGGGAAGGTTGGGCGTCCGTTCGCCTTCGAAGTAGGGGACGAGGGTCAGGCCCTCGGCTCCCTCGGGTGCGCTGAGCGCCAGGGAACCCAGCTCGGAAAGGCTGACCCCAAGCAACGCGGCGGTGGCGTCGAAAATCCGTGTGGCGTTAAGCGTGCACGCCAGCGGCAGGTAGTGTCCGGTGGCATCGGCGAAGCCGGCCACCAGCCCGCTGTCATCCTTTGCTGGAGTCGCTGAGACAGCGAAGACCGTTCCCGACGTTCCGATTGATACAACAACATCCCCGACGGCGGCGCTGACGCCCAGTCCTGCTGCGGCGTTGTCTCCCGCGCCGGGTCCTATCAAGGCCCCCGCCGGCGTCTTCCCGGCCGCCTCCAAGGGGCCCGCCACAACGGGCAGCACGGGTACGTGGCCGAGGGTGCTCTTAAGTACCTCTGGCAGGTATGTGCCCTGTTCCGCCGCGTAGTACCCGGTACCCGAGGCATCGGAGCGATCAGTGCGCAGCTGGTCCAAAGACGCTGGGCCGGTCCCGGGTCCGTGGCCTGCCAGCCGCCAGGACAACCAGTCATGTGGCAGGCAGACAGCCGCAACGCGTCGGGCGTTTGCGGGCTCGTTCCGGGCGAGCCAGCGAAGCTTGGTGGCCGTGAGCGACGCCACTGGCACCGTTCCCGTGAGCGAGGCCCAGTGTGCTGCGCCCGTCGGAGCATCTCCTTCGCCGGCCTCTGTGATCAGTTCCTCGGCATCACGCGCCGAACGTGTGTCGTTCCACAGCAGGGCCGGCCGCACCACGTCCCCGGACTCGTCGAGGCACACCATGCCGTGCTGTTGTCCGCCAACAGCCAAGGCCTCGACGTCTTCCAGTCCGCCGGCCTGCGCAATCGCTTCCTGCAGTGCTGTCCACCATTGGTCCGGATGCACCTCCGTGCCAAGGGGGTGGGAGGCGCGTCCCTGGCGTACCAAGGCGCCCGTTTCCGAGTCACGGATGACTACCTTGCAGGACTGGGTGGAGCTGTCGATCCCGGCGACAAGGGGCATGGAACTTTCCTTTGGGGTGCAGCCGCCGGGTCCGGCACATAATGTCCGGACCCGGCGGCGGGCTGCTGTGGGGTTGGTTTAGCGGGCGCCGAGGAGGTGCTCGATGGCCAGTTGGTTGAGCCGGACGAATGCGAACGAGCGCTCGGCGGCCTTATCGGCGTCGAAGCTCTCGAATGCACTGGAGTCGGCAAGCAGGTCTGCGGTGGTTTCACCCGCTGCCAGGGTGGTCTCGCCGAGCTCGAACACGCCCGAGGTGGCCAGCGCTTCCTGGACTTCGGGATCGGCGCGGAAAGCGAGGGCGCGTTCCTTGAGGAGCAGGTACATGGCCATGTTCGCCTTGGCCGATTCCCAGACGCCGTCGTAGCCATCAGTGCGCGAGGGCTTGTAGTCGAAGTGGCGGGGACCGTCGTACGTGGGCCCACCGCTCGGGAATCCGTTCTCCAGGAGGTCCACGGTGAAGAAAGCGCTGGTGAGGTCGCCATGACCGAACACCAGGTCTTGGTCGTATTTGATGCCGCGCTGGCCGTTGAGGTCGATGTGGAAAAGCTTGCCCGCCCACAGTGCCTGGGCGATGCCATGGGTGAAGTTCAAACCGGCCATCTGCTCGTGGCCCGTCTCCGGGTTCAGGCCCACGATGTCGCCATGCTCCAGTTGCGCAATGAATGCGAGGCCGTGGCCCACGGTGGGAAGGAAGATGTCACCACGGGGTTCGTTCGGCTTTGGTTCCAGCGCGATGCGCAGGCCATAGCCCTTCTCCTTGATGTAGCCGGCAGCGGTGTCCACGCCTTCCTTCATGCGGTCCAATGCCGCGGAGAGGTCCTTGGAACCGTCGTACTCGCTGCCTTCCCGGCCGCCCCACATAACGAACGTGTCGGCGCCAAGCTCGGCCGCCAGATCGATGTTCCGGAGCACCTTGCTCAAGGCGAAGCGGCGGATGGAGCGATCGTTGGAGGTGAAGCCGCCGTCCTTGAAAACAGGGTGGCTGAACAGATTGGTGGTGACCATGGGGACCTTGAGTCCCGTTTCGGCAAGCGCTGCCTTGAAGTTCTTCAGGATCAGGTCCCGCTCCGAAGCGGAGGCGTCGAAGGGAACCAGGTCATTGTCATGGAATGTCATGCCGTAGGCGCCGAGCTCACTCAACTTGTGTACGGCTTCCACCGGGTCGAGGGCGGCGCGGGTCGCAACACCGAAGGGATCCGCGCCGGTCCATCCGACGGTCCAGAGGCCGAAGGTGAAACGGTCCTGTGGGGTGGGCTGCGGGGTCATTCCTGCTCCTTTGCAAAGTGCGTCCTGAGGCGCGGAAGGGAAGCACCTCAATTAGTTTTCAATCTGAACTATATGGGCCATAATGGATCATGGTCAATGGAAAGCAGCAAGAAAATCTTCCAAGCCGCGAGGATGGTCCATGTCAGTGAATGAGCAAGCCGCGCCGGGCCGCGTTGGCGATGTCCGCCGTCGTAATCTATCCCTGGTCCTCGACTCGATCGCGAAGACCGGAGATGCCAAGCCCAGCAGGGCGCAATTGGCTGCCGGTACGGGACTCACCAAGGCTGCCGTTTCCAGCCTCGTTGCGGACCTTGTGTATTCGGGCCTGGTTTCCGAGGTGGGCCTGTACCGGGATGGAGAACGTGGCCGTCCCGCCCAGGGCCTGGAACTGAACACCCGCCGCGGCGTGGTCGGCATGGAAATCAACGTGGACTATCTGGCTGTTGGCTTGGTGGACCTCGGCGGAGCGCTTCGATTTACCTCAATGGTCGAATCGCATAACAGGGGACTCGCGCCGGATGCTGTCATGGCCAGGCTGGGTGCGCTCGCGGCGGAAGCTGCGGCAGCTGCCACCAAGGAGGGTGTCGAGATCCTGGGCGGAGGACTTGCGGTCCCCGGGTTGGTTGACGAGCGCAACAACCTGGTCATATCTGCTCCCAATCTCCATTGGGAGCAGGAATACCTGGACCCGGGCGCCCTGCTGGAGGGTGCGCCGCTGGGAGTCCGGCTCTCCAATGAGGCCAACAGTGCCGCGCTGGGGGAGCTTTGGTACGGCGGCGGTGGGCAGGCCGACTTCCTGTACGTCTCGGGCGAAGTCGGTGTGGGTGGTGGCGTGATCATCGGCTCGGAACTGTTCATGGGGCCGGGTGGTTCTGCCGGTGAGCTGGGTCACGTCGTGGTGCATCCCGACGGCCCGGCGTGCTCGTGCGGTGGCGCGGGGTGCCTGGAAACCTTCGCCGGGCAGGAAGCCATCTTTCAGGCAGCGCGGATTCCGGAGGGATCCCTGTCGGAGCGGATGGCGGGACTGGTGGCAGCGCTGGTGTCCAAGGAGCCCAAGGCCAGCAAGGCGGTTCACGACGCCGGGCGTTACTTGGGCGTAGCGCTCGCCTCGTCGGCCAGGCTGATGGACCTTGAAGCCGTTGTCCTGGGCGGTCACTTCGCGGAGTTGGGCGACTGGCTCCAGCCGGCGGTGCTGGAGGGGCTGAACCGACATGCTCCGGGTTTGCTGCAGTCGGCGGACCTTCGCGTCTCGGGTTTGAAACACTCCGGCACCCTCCTGGGTGCGGCGGGCCAAGTGATCCGTTCTGTCATCGAATCGCCTCTTGAATTGATCCTTGCGGGAAAGCTGGCCACGTGAGGCTTCCCGAATAATCATCAGTATGCTTAGTATTGATGGGTCAGGTGTTCGCGTTTTCGATCCCCACGAACAGGTGCCTCATGAGTACAGACAAATCAGCACACACCAGCACCGCCAAGGCCGCAACGGCTCCTGCCCCTGATGATTCCCGCAAGCCCGATAGTCCCGATGACCTGGTCAAACCCACGTGGATGTACATCCTCAAACGCACTTTGCGAGAGTTCAACAAAGACCAGTGTCCGGATGCCGCCGCCGGGCTGACCTACTATGCCGTCCTTTCCCTCTTCCCGGCACTGCTCGCGTTGGTATCGCTTCTGGGCATCTTCGGTGACGCGGGCAAGACGACTTCCGCCCTCCTGGATATCGTCCAAAAGTTTGCCCCCGGGCCTGGTGTGGACGCGATGCGGCAGCCAATCGAAGACCTGACCAGGTCCAACTCCGCAGGGTTGGTCCTGGTCTTCGGCATCGTTGTGGGCTTGTGGTCCGCTTCGGGGTACACCACGGCCTTCGGAAGAGCCATGAACCGGGTTTACGAGGTGGATGAAGGACGCGGTTTCATCAAGCTGCGGGGAACCATGCTCGCAGTCACGGTCGTGGCAGTGCTGGGCGCCGGCCTGGCCGCTGCGATGTTGGTCCTGAGCGGTCCGGTAGCAGAAGCTGTGGGCGGCGCCATCGGCATGTCCGGAGCCTTCCTCACAGTATGGAACATCGCAAAGTGGCCTGTGCTTATCGCGCTGGTAGTGGTCATCATCGCCGTGCTCTACTACTTCACCCCCAACGTGAAGCAGCCCAAATTCCGCTGGATGAGCCTGGGTTCCTTGATCGCCTTGGTGATCTTTGCCCTCGCATCCCTTGGCTTCGGCTTCTATGTGGCCAACTTCAGCAACTACAACAAGACCTATGGGGCGCTGGCCGGCGTGATCATCATGCTGCTCTGGCTCTGGATCCTCAACATGTCCCTGCTGTTCGGCGCCGAGTTCGACGCCGAGATGGAAAGGGGCCGCCAACTGCAGGCCGGCATCGAAGCCGAAAAGAGCCTGCAACTGCCGCCCCGCGACACGAAACGGAGCGATAAGGCCCAGAAGCAGGAGGAAGAAGATATCCAGCGCGGCATCGAACTCCGCGAGAGCCACAGTGATGAGAATGAGCGGAAAGCATAAGGAGCGGCTTCTTCCGGGACGGCGACGCTCGTGCCATGGTTGGCAGCATGCAGACGGTATTTGAAGCGGCCGGCGGGGAGGATTTCTTCATCTCCTTGGCCAATGCGTGGCACGAGAGAGTGCAATCCGATGAGGTGGTGGGGCATGCGTTCCGCCACGGCGTCCACCCCGAGCACACTAAGCGACTCGCCGCCTACTGGGCCGAGGCGCTGGGCGGACCGCCTTCCTATTCGGAGCACTACGGCGACGAGTCGTTGGTGGTCAGGATGCACAGCGGGAACGGCGAGCACCAGGACATGGACGCCAAGGCGATCGCTTGCTTCGATGGGGCCCTGGACGACGTAGGAGTCAGTACCGGCGAGCTGCGCACTGTGCTCCATGACTACTTCGCCTGGGCCACCGCACATTCCATGGCTGCCTACCCGGACTCGGCACGCGATGTCCCTGCCGGACTGCGCATCCCCACATGGGGTTGGGACGGCCTGCTTTCCCGCTGAGGCTCCTGCGTCGCCGGGGAGCGGTGTGCCGTCACCACCTCCTTTCCCACCCAGAGACCCCCAGTCGCCCGTTGGATGCGGCGTGCCGCCGAATGCTGAAGCCAATGTGGGCCGTAGCCGCACACCCCACGAATGGAAAAGCGGGCCCCTGCCGTGACCTTGGCAGGGACCCGCTGGTTTGGATGTGATCCGTCCGGGATTCCCAGCCGAACGGATCACACGTTTCAGGCGTACGGGAGGACGAGCTCCGCGTAGCGCTGCTTCATGGTTTCCAGGACCGAGTCCCCGTCCGCGTCCCAGATCTCCTGGTTGAAGATTTCAACCTCGATGTCGCCCGTGTATCCGGCGTCCCTCACCCAGGTTCCGATGGTCGCGAAGTCGATGACGCCGTCGCCCATCATGCCGCGGGAGAGCAGCGCGTCCGCCGCGATCGGCAGGTTGAAGTCGCACACCTGGTAGGAGGCGATGCGGCCCTCCCGGCCGGCGCGTTCGATCTGGGCCTTCAGCTCCGGATCCCACCACACGTGGAAGGTGTCGACGGCGACGCCGACGGCCTTCGCGTCATACGGCGCGGCGAGATCCAAGGCCTGGCCGAGCGTGGAGATCAGAGCGCGGTCTGCCGCATACATCGGGTGCAGCGGCTCGAGGACCAAGCGGACACCGTTCTCCGAAGCGAACGGGACCAGTTCCTCGAGGCGGTCAGCTACGCGTTGTCGTGCAGCCACCACGTCCTTTTCGCCCGGAGCAAGCCCGCCCACCACCAGGAACAGCTCCTGGGTGTCCAAGGCGACAGCTTCACGGACGGCCTCGAAGTTGTCCGCCAACGCCGCAGCTTGTCCCTCGGCGTCAGCTGCCGTCAGGAACCCGCCACGGCACAAGGAGGAGACGCGGAGTCCGGCGTCCTTGATCAGCTTGGCGGCTTTGTCCAGTCCGGCTTCGGCCACGCGGTCGCGCCACGGGCCGATGGCAGGGATGCCGGCGCGGGCGCAACCATCCACGGCTTCGGCCAGCGTCCACTTCTTGGTGGTTGCGCTGTTCAATGACAGCCTGGAAAAGTCCGACAGCCGGGAGAAGTCCGCGCTCATGCGCCCACCCCGTTGATCCGCAGGTAGTCGGACATCCGGAAGGCCGCCAGCGACGGATCCTTCAGCAGGCCTGCCTGGTCTGCCAGCTCGAAGGTCTTGGCCAGGTGCAGGACGGAACGGCCGGAGTGCAGCCCGCCCACCATTTGAAAGCCGGGCTGTTTGCCGTTGAGCCAGGACAGGAACGCGATACCGGTCTTGTAGTAGAACGTCGGTGCGCTGAAGATGTGCTTGCCCAGCTCGCGGGTGGAGTCCAGGATGGCACGCGCCTCGGTGCCGTTGCCGGCGTCGTACTTCTGCAAGGCGACCGAAGCGGCAGGGTAGATGGCCGCGAAGATGCCCAGCAGGGCGTCCGAGTGGTGGGTCGCGTCGCCGTCGATCAGTTCCGGGTAGTTGAAATCGTCGCCGGTGTAGAGGCGGACGCCTTCCGGGAGGTTGGCGCGCAAGGCGACCTCGTGCGAGGCGTCCAGCAGCGAAACCTTGACGCCATCCACCTTGTCCGCGTGTTCGCGGATCAGGCTGAGGAAGGTCTCGGTGGCCACCGACACATCGTCCGAGCCCCAGTACCCCGCCAGCGCGGGATCGAACATGGTGCCCAGCCAGTGAAGGATGACAGGCTGGTCCACTTCCTGCAGGAGGGTGGAGTAGACGTGCAGGTAGTCGTCAGCCCCGGAAGCCACCTTGGCGAGGGCACGTGAGGCCATCAGGATCACCTTGGGGCCGGCTTCGCTCACGACGGCGATCTGCTCCCGGTAGGCGTCAATCACGGCCTGGATGCCGGCTGCGCCGTCAGGGAGGGCTGCGATGTCCAACTGGTCAGTTCCGGCGCCGCATGAAACGAGGTCCTGGACGGACTTACCGGCGATGGCGGCGTTGCCTGCAGCTACGACGGAAGCAGCCTCGGCGCCCGTGCGCTTGATGAGCTGCTGGGTCGCTGCCCAGTCCAGGCCCATGCCGCGCTGGGCGGTGTCCATGGCGTCGGCAACGCCCAGGCCGTAGGACCAGAGCTCGTGGCGGTAGGCCAAGGTGGCGTCCCAATCCAGCTGTGCCGGTGCGCCGGGAGTGTTGTCCGCAGCGACTTCCGGGATGACGTGGGCCGCGGCGTACGCGCGGCGGGCCGTCAGCGGAGCACTCGGCTTGGCCCACGAGGTGGCGGGCTTGAGGCGGTACTCACGGGTTCCGCCGTCGTCGGTGGGAAGGATGAGTGACGTCATTAGAGGGTGATCTCCGGGATGTCGATGGTGCGGCGCTCGGCCGAGGACTGGAGGCCGAGCTCGGCCAGCTGGACGCCGCGGGCTGCGGAGAGCAGGCCGAAGCGGTGCTCGCGGCCGGCAACGACGTCGCGCAGGAATTCTTCCCACTGCAGCTTGAAGCCGTTGTCCAGCTCCGCGTTGGCCGGGACTTCCTGCCACTGGCTGCGGAAGGACTCGGTGACGGGCAGGTCCGGGTTCCAAACCGGCTTCGGGGTGTGGGCGCGCTGCTGCGCAACGCACTTGTTCAAGCCGGCGACGGCGGAACCGTGCGTACCGTCGATCTGGAACTCGACCAGTTCGTCGCGGTAGACACGGACGGCCCAGGAGGAGTTGATCTGGCCGATGACGTCATCGCCGCCCGGGGTTTCGAGTTCGAAGATGCCGTAGGAGGCGTCGTCTGCGGTGGCCTTGTATTCCTTGCCGGCCTCGTCCCAGCGTGCGGGGATGTGCGTGGCGGTCTTGGCGTTGACGCTCTTAACCTTGCCGATGATGCCCTCGAGCACGTAGTTCCAGTGGCAGAACATGTCCGTGGTCATTCCGCCGCCGTCTTCCTTGCGGTAGTTCCAGGACGGACGCTGGGCAGCCTGGACGTCGCCTTCGAAGACCCAGTAGCCAAATTCGCCGCGGATGGACAGGATGCGGCCGAAGAAGCCTTCGTCCACGAGGCGGCGGAGCTTGACCAGGCCGGGGAGGTACAGCTTGTCATGCACGACGCCTGCCGTGACGCCGGCTTCCTTGCCGATCTGGGCCAGTTCGATGGCTTCTTCGAGGGTTTCAGCCGTGGGCTTCTCGGTGAAGATGTGCTTGCCGGCGCGCATGGCCTTCTTGAGGGTGGCTGCGCGGAGGCTGGTCATGGAGGCGTCGAAGACGATATCGACAGTGGGGTCGTTGATCACGGCGTCCAGGTCAGTGGTCCATTCGGAGACCTTGTGGAGCTCGGCGAGTTCACGGATCTTGGCTTCGTTGCGGCCCACCAGGATCGGTTCAACCTGGACCTTGGTGCCGTCTTCAAGGGTGAAGCCGCCGGCGTCGCGGATGGGCAGGATGGACCGCAGCAGGTGCTGGCGGTAGCCCATGCGGCCGGTGATGCCGTTCATGGCGATGCGGATCGTCTTTGTTTCGAAGCCCATGTTCTCTCCAGTGCTTTGGTGTGTTGCCCGCGGCGGAGCGGGAAATCAGTGCGAATACTGTGCGGGAAAGCGCATTCCCATTGCTTCGATGATGCACTATGCCTGCTTAGATTGGCAAGCGCTTTCCCAAAATTGGATGAATCCTGACATAATTTCGTTAGCGCCAGCCCCGACGCTTGCAGACAAGGAGGGTCCCCGTGGCCGCCAGCACACTCAGTGAAGTTGCCCGTTTGGCAGGGGTTTCCCTTGCCACCGCCTCGCGGGTCCTCAACGGCTCATCCCGGAAGCCGGCCGAAGGCATCGCCGAGCGCGTCCGTGAAGCCGCGGACAAGCTCGGCTACGTTCCCAACGCCCAGGCGCAGGCTCTCGCTAAATCCAGCTCCGGCCTGATTGGCTTGATTGTGCACGACATCGCCGATCCCTACTTTTCGGCCATTGCCCGCGGAGTCCAGGAAGCCGCGCGTGAGCAGCACCGCATGGTGCTGCTGGCCAGCACATCAGGATCGCCATCTGACGAGAGGGAGGCCGTTGCCGCCTTCGCTGCACGCCGTGCCGACTCCATCGTCATCGCCGGTTCGCGCTCGGCCCGCCCGGAAGACCAGCAGGGCAACGTTGAACTGGCAGCGGAACTCGACCGCTATTGCCGCAACGGCGGTCACGTGGGAGTAGTGGGTCATTCGATCGTCGGTGCCACCACTGCGGAGGGTTACCACGTGGTTGCGGTCCCCAACGAGGAACTGGCCTCAGGCCTTGCGCGCGAATTGGCGGCTTCCCATGAGGGGGAGTTCCTGATCGTGGCGGGCCCCGACGGTCTGTTTACTTCCGACGATCGCGTTCGCGGCTTCCAGCGCGGTCTCGCTGATTCCGGTCGGACCGCTGCCGAAGTCATCCGCACCGGCTTCAACCGTTCCGGAGGCTATGACGCCGGCTTGGCCCTCGCCGAGCGCATCCAAGGGTCCAAGGACCGACTCTGCATCTTCGCAGTGAACGACGTCATGGCCATCGGCGTCACGGCGGCGCTGCGTTCGGAGGGCGTCTGGATCCCGCGCGATGCGACGATAGCCGGCTTCGATGACATTGAAACCCTGCGCGATTTCCGGCCCGCGCTGTCCACGGTCTACTTGCCGCTGGAGGATATTGGGCGGCTCGCTGCGGGCGGGGGGGAAGGCGGCTCGGTCAATGGTTCCGTCAAGCTTCGCCGGAGCACCGAACTGCCGGCTGACAACCCCGCGTAGCCGTCCATGGACCAAGCAATTCACGACGGCGGCACGGCGGCTTCAGCGGCCGGCGCATCGGCGCCCGCCGAACCGGCGCTTGTGGTGCCTTCCGGGCTGACGGTGGTTCCCGCCGTCGGACCTTCACGGGAGCCAGCACCCGCGATGCTGGTGTTGCCCGGCGGAGGCTATGCGCGGCAGGCCGATCACGAAGCCGAACCTGTGGCTGAGTGGCTTGCTCCTTGGGGATCCACGCATTCGTGTTGCGTTACAAGGTGGCGCCGCATCGCCATCCGGAGCCCCTGGCCCATGCCAAGGAGGCCATGCTCTGGATCCGGAACGGGACCCATGGACTGGCGGTGGATCCTTCCAGGGTGGGTGTGCTGGGTTTCTCTGCCGGTGGGCATCTGGCGGGGTCCTTGTCCGTGGGGCTGCGCACCGGCGATCCGTGGCTGGACCAACCTGGCGCAAGGCCGGATTTGAGCGTCCTCTGCTATCCCGTGGTCTCGTTCGTGGATTCGGTGCACCAGGGCTCGGTGGACAACCTGGCCGGGGAGGGCGCGGCGCCGGAACTCCTGGGTGGGTTGTCGCTGGAGCGGCAGGTGGACGGTTGCACACCGCCCGCTTTCCTGTGGCACACCGCTGACGACGAAGCGGTCCCGGTCAGCCATAGCCTTACTTACGCAGGCGCGCTCGCGGGCGCCGGGATTCCGGTTGAGCTGCACGTCTTCCCACACGGTGTGCACGGCATTGGGTTGGCGCAAGGGACTCCCGGAGCAGAGCAGTGGCCGGGCCTGTGCGCCGCGTGGCTGTCCGGGATGTGGGCTTAGTCCTCGCAGCTGCAACGAGGTCGGCGTGCCCTGAATCTGGGGGTTTCCACAAGCGAAGACGCTGTGATTGCTGCAACGCGAGAACGGCGGCTAGCATGAAAAATGCCACTCCGACGGAGTGGCATTTTCCCAATCTCATTTATCTCCGAGCGTAGGCTTGCGCCCTCAAAACCCGAAGCATGTATCCACGACAATACCGAGATGGAGCGGGCCGGTCAAATGCAGTACACCGAGATTCGCAGGGCCATCACGCCGGCGCGGCTGACGGCATTTGACCGGGCGGCCCAGCGAAGGGGCGCCGGCCACGACGACGCCATCAAGCTGTACGAATGGAATGCCGAGCTGGCTTCGGCCCTGCTGTTGCCAATGCACTTGTTTGAGGTCGTTCTTCGCAACGCGATCCATGAGGCCCTGACCCTGACGTACCGTGAACGGTGGCCTTGGGACAGCCGTTTTCTGTACAGCGTCCCCCTGAAGCACGGGCGATATGAACCTCGTAAGGATGTCCAGCAAAAGGCCTCCTGGTACCCAACAACCGGCAAAGTTATTCCAGAACTCCAGTTCGTTTTCTGGGAGCAGATGCTTTCCCGCCGCTATGACGTGGCGATTTGGAACCCATTACTAACAACGGTCTTCCCCAATGTGCCCACAGGGGCAGGAACGTCGGCTGCTGCACGAGGGCTTGCAAGGGACGTGGGTGTTGTCAGGGGCATACGGAATCGCGTTGCACACCATGAGCCCATCTTTTCGCAGAACATTACAGAGGTCATCGATGCTATTCACAGGGTCTCAACGTACAGATCCCTGGATGTCGGTGATTGGGTGAAGGCTGCTCACCGCGTGATCCTCGTGCAAGGCCAGTGTCCATCGTGGTACGTCTAGGCCCTCGCCCAAGCCTCGTTCAGACTCACGGTGGGGGCTAGTCCTCGCCCAGCGTGATGCCGTGCAGGAACTCGGCGTCGCTGAGGACATTCCCGGGGAGGTCGTCCGCGACGAATTCCATCATGATGTCCAGGTCCTTGCCGTTGCCGCGGAGCACATCGGACACCGTCTGCCACAGCAGCTTCCGCGTGCGCAACGGATGGCGTTCGGCTTGCGGCCCCCACGAGAAGCAGTGGACGCCAACCACATGCGGCAGGACCTGGTGCAGTGACTCCAGCGCCTGCTGGTCGGAAAGCCCGACGGCGGGCTGCCAGTAGGTGCCGACGTTGCCATGGCCGACGCGCTCCAGGAGGCGCAGCGTTGTGGCGGGGGAGTCGGTGAGGGTGTTGCCGTGGTACTCGAAGGCAATGGCAATACCTCGCTCCTCGGCGAGGTCCGCGATGCGGCGCGTGTCGCGGACCACCGCGTCCCAGTGCTCTTCATTGGCTTCCGCTGAGCCGAGTTCGCCGGCCCAGATCCGGATGCGCGGGGCGCCCAACGCGGAAGCGAGGTCCAGATCCCGTGCAAAGTCTCCAAAGGATCCCGCCCGGTAGTACGAACCCAAGGACAAGACCATGAGGCCCGCTTCTTCGGTGACCGCCTTGGCATGGGCGGCAGAGGCAGCATCGCTGACATGCACATCCGTGCCCCATTCGATCCCGGCGAGTCCGGCCTCCGAGGCGATACTGACCACCTCATCGATGCCCTTGGCCCGGAGGGTGACAGAACAAATACCGGGCGTGAGGTCCGCCAGCAAGGTGAGGTCGATCATTGGTTCAGGATACCGGGAATGCGCTTACCCGAACAGTCTTGGAGTCCATCCGCACACATTCGAACGCTACGTGGACTTGTTCAGCGTCCTGCCCATAATTGCCTGCGTAAGGGCATCGATGACTTCGGCGTTCGCCAGCGGGTTTCGGATCAGTGTGAAGTCAACGTCTCCAACCGGCGGCAGGTCGAAACGCTGAGTGATCACCTTGAGGTCTTCCGGCACCAAGGACGCGGGCATGACGGCGACGCCGATGCCTGCGCGGACGGCTGCGAGCACTCCGCTGATCTGCTTGGTACTGCACGTGATCCGCCAGGTCCGGCCCGCGGCTTCCAGCGCATCGATGGCCAGTTTCCGGCTCAGGCTCGGCGCGGGGTACGCGATGAGCGGCACGGGTGCGCCCGGCTCTAGAACAGTCTGTTCCAAGCCGACCCACGCAAAGTTGTCGTGGCGGACCACAGTGCCGTCCTTGGCTCCGGCCACCCACTTCACGAAGACCAAGTCCAGTTGCCCGGCGTTGAGCCGCTTGTACAGTTGGTCGCTTTGGCTGACGGTCAGTTCGAGGTTGATCTGCGGGTAGAGCTGCCGGAATTCGCGCAGGATCCGGGGAAGGCCCGTGATGGCGAGATCGTCCGCTGTGCCGAAGCGAAGGCGGCCGCGCATAGCCGAGCCGGAGAAGTAGCGCGCCGCGGAATCGTGGGCTGCGAGGATGCTCCGGGCGAATCCGGCCATGGCATCACCGTTGTCAGTGAGCCGGACCTCCCGGGTATCGCGGGCCACCAGGATGCGCTTCGCAGCGGTCTCGAGCTTGCGGACGTGCTGGCTCACGGTGGGTTGGGCAAGGCCCAGGCGCTCGGCGGCCTTGGTGAAGCTCAGCGTCTCTGCCACGGCCAAAAAGGAGCGGAGCTGGACTGGTTCAAACAACGGAACTCCTCAGGCATTGGGCGGAATTTCGGCGTCGCGTAGAAGGCATCATTGCATTTCGCAATCCTAGTTATCATCCCGATACGCTTCCACAATTGCTGCTGGCAACCATAGCGTTAAGTCCATCCCACCGAAACTCTCGATCCGAGGACTACTTTTGGCACCCCCACCGCCTTCAGCGGCAAACGTCAGCCAGCCCGTCATCGATTCCCTGTCTGCTGGTCCCTCGCGGGACACAAACCGGCCGGACACCGTCACCCAGCCACTCGCCGTCGTCAGCGAAAAGCTGCCCTGGCGGCACACCTTCATCTCGTTGAAGGTCCCGAATTTCAGGATCTTCGCCATCGGCCACTTCATTGCCGTGATCGCCATCTGGATGCAGCGCATCGCGCAGGACTGGATGGTGCTCCAATTGTCCGGTTCGGTCACCGCTGTCGGAATCACGGTGGCCCTGCAGTTCATGCCATCGCTGTTCCTTGGCCCCTGGGGCGGCATGATGGCCGACCGCTTCGCCAAGCGGAAAATCCTCATCATCTGCCAGTCAGCCGCAGCGGTCCTGGCCGCAGCCCTGGCGGCGCTGTCCCTCACCCACACGGTCCAGGTGTGGCATGTGTACGTGATCGCACTGGTCCTGGGCTTCGTCACGGTGCTTGACCAGCCTGCACGCCAGGTCTTCGTCAACGAACTTGTCGGCCCCACGTACCTGCGCAACGCCATCAGCGTGAACTCCACTACCTTCCAGTTGGGCGGCCTGATCGGTCCGGCGTTGGCCGGCTGGCTGCTCACTGCCGTGGGTGCGGGCTGGGCCTTCGCCGCGAACGCAGTGGCCTGCTGCTCAACGGTGACCATGCTGATGGTCCTCCGCAAGGACCAACTCCACCTCAGCCAGCCGACACCCCGCAAGAAGGGAATGCTGCGTGAGGGCCTGCAGTACGCCCTCAGCAAGCGCACTATTTACTGGCCATGGCTGATGGCAGGCTTCGTGGCGGTTTTCGCCATGAGCCTGCCGGTGCTTTTGGCGGCTTTCGCCGACCACGTGTACGACGCCGGTGCCGGAGGCTACGGCCTGCTGAACGCCATGGTTGCGCTCGGTGCGCTGACGGGCGCCGTGGCGTCCACCCGGCGCAGGCAGTTGCAGTTGCGGTCGGTGGTCCTTTCGGCAGGACTGTACGGACTGATGCTGGTGCTCTCTTCGATGATGCCCTCAATGGTCTGGTTCAGCGTGGCAATGGTCCTGGCAGGGTTCTGGTGCCTCATGTTCCTGACAGCGGCGAACCAGATGGTCCAGACGAGTTCCAACATGAGTATCCGGGGCCGTGTCATGAGTCTGTACCTGGTGGTCCTCATCGGTGGGCAGGCGATCGGCGGCCCGGTGATGGGCTGGCTTGCCGAACACCTCGGACCCCAGATCGGCATCCTGATCGCCGGCGGTGTTCCGGCGACGGCGGCTGCCGTTGTCGCCGTCGTACTGGCCCGCAAATCATCGCTGCAACTCAAGGTGGACCTGCGCGATCGACGCCGGGTGGTGCGCATCGTGGCGAGGACCCAGCCGGCCTGACGCCCTGCCGCGGCGCCCCGTCCAAGCGGTGTTACTGCGAAGCCGCCTGGACGGGAGCCTCCTGGGGACGTCCGTGGGTGACCCGGTGGCTGACGCGGTCTGCTGTGTCATCGATGCGGACCAAATGTTCCACGGGCTCCATGTAGAAGCGGGCGTTGTTGATGGCGCCCTCTTCCACGCCGAAGATGACCACTCCGGTCAGCTCGTGCGGTGTGCCGTCCCGCCACGACCCCTGCATGTGCAGTTCGGTCCACACCTGGCCTGTGGTCACGCTGTGGGACACCATCCGGACCTTGATGTCCGGGACACCGGTGAAGAGCTGTTCCCAATTGGTGCGGATGGTCTCCCGGCCAGTGAACCCCCGGGTGGGGTGGGCCGGAGTTTCATTGACGTAACCCGGCGAGAAGCACTCCGCCAGGGTTTCAAGATCGTGCTTGTTCGTGGCTTCCAGCAGGCGGTGGATGACGGCGAGCGGACCCGCCCCAGCATCGTCGGTGAGAGTCATTGGAGGACCTCCCGGATAGAAGATGTACCTACGATTTTAGGCTCGGGGCTCCACAAGAAAAGACCCTTGGCCGTGCGAAGTGTTCGCATGGCCAAGGGTCTTGCTGGAGCGGGCGACGGGAATCGAACCCGCGTATCGAGCTTGGGAAGCTAGCGCTCTACCATTGAGCTACGCCCGCGTTGCTTCCGCGTGAGCCGAAGCGAATCCCAGCTTAGCGCAGTTCCTGGATTGTTCAGGACAAGGCACGCTGCTACTTGAAGAGCTTCAGGCTGTTCCACCCCGAGCCCACCTGGGAGTACGTGGTCCACTGGCCGCGGCCCAGCCCGTAGTTATAGAGGTTGCCCTCCATGGTCTGGGCGGTAACTCCCCGAGTGCCCGCTCCGGTCAGGCCGAAGCTGGGGAGCAGGTTGCGCATGTACTGCCAGCCCGTTCCCACCGTCATGGCCGGCCCGTAGAAGCCCGCCCAGCCATCGCCGCGGTAGTTGATGAGCTTGCCGGAACCGGTGCGGGCCAGGATGTCGTTGGCGCCGTCGCCTTCCCAATCCGCCATGGTCAGCTCCATGCCGTTCCAGCCCTTGCCGATGATCTGGGGAGCGCTGACGGCCCCGCCGAAAGTATTGGGGTAGTAGCGCAGCACGCCGTCCGGGAAGTACCCCACCACGCTGGGCCGCGGGTGCGCGTGGGACCATTTGCCTACCGTGATGGTCATCTGGTCCCAACCACCGTTGCCCACCACGACCTGCCCGGCGAAGCCTCCACCAGGAAGTCCGCGGTAAACGCCGAGGACGCCGTTGTTCCACTGGGCAAGGATGTCGTAGACGCCATCGATGTCCCAGTCCACTACGAAGCCCTGTTTCAGGCCGGTCCAGCCCGAACCAATCTGTACGGGCGCCGCGTAGTTGCCCACCGCCGTCGCCGGGTAGCGCAGGAGCCTTCCGGCGGAGTCGGCGGCGACCAGGTCCGCACCGGACTTGATGCTCGCGCCGGCCGCCGTGTTGCCGGCGAAGTACTGCTCCATGGTGGGGTAGCCGCGCCGGTTCATATCCGTGGCCAACGCGACGCCGACATACCGGAGGTGCCACGGCTCGTAGCTGTAGCCCGTAGTGCCCGTGTAGCCGTTGGGGTACCTGACAATGAAGCCGTACTTGTGGGCGTTCGCGGCCACCCACTTGCCGGCCGCCGTGTCACCGAAGCACGTGCTCAGCCCGCAGGAACCGTTCTGGTTGCCCACGTCCACGGCCAGGCCGGTCTGGTGCTCGCTGTAGCCGGGCCGGGCGGAGATGGTATCTGCGTACGCTTGCCCGTAAATGCTGACGTAGTAGGCGTACACCTGCTGCTGCTGGGCGTAGGATCGGTAGCCGCTCACGATCGAAAGGCCGCCCGTACCGGCATCCGCGGCGCCCTGGAACAGGCCGTTGAGCCACGCAGCGGCCTCAGCACGCAGGAACTGTCCCGAGCCGCGGGCGTTGATGAGGTCTCCGGGCGCATAACTGGCAGGATTCAGGGGCCTGGATTTGTTGACCAGCACCGAGAAGCTGGCGGGATCGCCCACCGGGTCCACGCTGGGGAGCGGGTTGACCGTGGCGGGGACGGCGGTTGGGGCGGATAACGACGCCGGAGCGGACTGCGGGGCGACGGCCGCCTTAAAGGCGCCTGCTTGAACTGCGCCTGTTTGAACTGTGCCCGCCTGAACCGTGCCCGCCTGAACCGTGCCCGCCTGAACCGTGCCCGCCTGAACCGTGCGCTGCGGTGTCGCGCCGAGTAGCGCTGCACCCGCCGGCGCGGCGACGGCGACACTCCCGGCCACGGCGATGGCGAGGAAAGCCGCTCCGGCTGCCATCCGGCGTCGTACTTTTCCTGCGAAAGTCTGTTGGTCAAAAGCCTGCATTACGCCCCCAAAGTGATTAATAGCAGCCGCAGGAACTCTACCGGGCTTTGCGTGCGGCTGTCAGGTAACCATTCGGTGAAGGCTCGTGTGGCCGTGTGTCGCGGGCCAGCGCGGCTGACTATTCTGAAGGTGTTAGCTGCAGTGTATGGGGAACCGGGCTACGACCATTCGACCGTACGCCGAAAGAGGTTTCCGTGGCATTTGCAGCGCATGAAGTGGTGATCAGCAGGGACGCCATGACCGTGTTCGAGTTCCTCATGGACGGCATGAACAACTCGCTGTGGCGCACCGGAATCCGCAGCATCGAACTCCGTTCCGGCGTGCGCGGTGAGAAGGGCGCTGTGTACCAGCAGACACTCACCGGTCCCGGTGGCCGGCCCATCGCCGCCGATTTCGAGATCACCGAAGCCCGCCCGGGCGCGGAAGTGCGTTTCGAAGTGGTGGCGGGACCAGCCAGGCCCAGCGGCGGCTACTACCTCAGCACCGAGGGAAAGACCACGCGGCTCAGGTTCGCACTGGAGTACCACCCCAAAGGCTTGCAGAAGCTGATGAACGGAATGATCCAGAAGACCATGGAAGCTGAGGTTGCCCAGTTGGAGCAGCTCAAGACGGTGATCGAGTCCGAATCCGCCGCATGACGGATCCCGCCGCCTGGTGGGTGGCCAGGCCGGCTGGCGACCGGTCCGGCCTGACAGCAACCAGGCCGGATTGAGCCCTACTGGGCCAGCTTGAAACCACTCCAGCCGCCGCCCACGGTGACCGGTGTGGTGAGCCGTCCTGAAGTGAGGTCCCAGTACTCAAGCACGCCGTTGGTGCCCAAACCGGCAACACCCGTGGTCCCCGGTCCACCGACGCCCTGCAGCGCGCGAATGCCGCTGTAGTCCGTCCACGCCGCACCGACGATCGGACGCGCTTCCTGCCGCGGAGTGGCCAGCCCGCTGCCACGGTACAGGCGGAGATTGCCGTTCGCCTCCACCGTGAGCAGGTCCTGGAAGCCGTCCGCGTTGTAATCCACCATGCTCAGGCGCACAGCCGGGTTGCCCGTGCCAATGGCTGACTGGCTCCTGATGTAGGAGAGCCCCGAGTTCTTATAGAGCCACAAACCGCCCGAACCATCCATGGCAACAATCTGGGGGAGCCTGTTGTTGGCGCACCACTGGCCCACGGAAATGGTGAGCGACTGCCACCCCTGCCCCAGTACCCCCGGCGAACCGAAGCCACCAGAGGCCTTGCCTGGGTACACCAGCAACTGCCCGTCGTTTCGCTGTGCGATCAAGTCGAAGACGCCGTCACGGTCCCAATCCGAGACGAACAACTCCTTGAGCCCCGTGAAGCCTGCCGCGATCTTCCGGGCTGCGCCGTATTTCGCGTTGCCCAGGGACTGGTACGAGTACACCGAACCGTCCCCGCCCACCGATACGAGGTCGGCGGCGCTGCGGATGGAAGCGGATTTCAGGTCCACCGTGGGCGGTTGGTGCTTGTCGCCCGGCTCGCAGGCACCCACCGGGTCCGTGGGCGGGGTAACCGTTCCACCAGGGCGGGTAGTGGTTCCGGCCGGCAGCGTGGTGTAGCCGAAGAAGTTGACCACGCCCCACAATGTGTAGCGGTTAGGGGTGGTCTGCCAATTACCGTCCGTGTACGTGATACCGATGCCCATCACGTTGAACCGCGGATCCCTGAGCAGCGCATCGTGGCCCGGCGAACCCTTCCACCACTCCACGAGTTGCGCGGCATCCCTGTCCCAGCGGACCGCGATGACCTCGCCCGCCCCGTTGTTGGGGTTCATGGCGCGAGGGTCCGTCCAGAAGTTGGCCCTGTGCTGGATCACTTCACGGCTGGCGATGTTGTTGGACCACTCCTGCGCCAGGTTGGCCACGGTTGCGTGGTACTTCACCGGGGCCAAGCCAAGGGACGCCCGGTAGCTGTTGATGGCGTTGAAGACGGTAAGGATGGCGGCTGAGTTGTTGTCCGGCAGCAAAGCCAGGGCACCATCGTCCGTGGCGGGATCGCTGCTGGGGGCCTTGCCGGGGAAGGGGGTTTCGCTTGGACCCTGGCTGGTGCTTGGGTTCGGCGCCGGAACCGGGCCGGTGGGCGTCGGCGTCGGGGTGGCCGTGGGCGCTGTTGCCGGCGCTGTTGGCGTCGGGGTGGGGGTTGCCGTTGGAGCAGGCGAAGCGATGGTGCCAGGGCCGGGCGTCGCCGTTGGAGCGGTTGCAGTGGCCGACGGCGTCACCTCCGGCGAGGGCCCAGCGGCCGGGGCGGAGGGCGTCGGGACAGGTGACGGCTCGGGATCGGTGGGTACCGGGCCTGCATCTTCGGCGCCGGGTACCTCGGGGTCGGCGGTCTCCGAAGACGGGACGTCTGGACCCCAGGACGGGCCGATGTTCGGAACGGGCGGAGGAGACTCGATGGTCGGTTCGACGGCGACCGGCCGGGTGGGCACGGAGCCGGGCACCGTAGCGGGACCTGGGTCCGTCACAGTGGGGCCGTTTGGCTCACCGCCGGGGGCGGCGGGTTCAGCCGAAGGGGAGCCGACCGCCGTCGTGCTTGGTTCAGGAGCTTTCAGGCCGGAAGGTGCGCTGCTGGACGGTGTGGTGCCGCCGCCAGGAACCGCCTCTGTTGCCGGCAGGAGTTGGCTGGAACCGGCTACTGCCAGTGCCAGTACTCCGGCCACCACAATTGCCGCAGGCGCTGCCAATTTCCCCACAATTACCCCGCGAATGCTCGATGCCCCCAAAGTCCGGGCGCGGCTTAACCTGTCCGGGAACTATAGTCGCACGGGACGGCGAGGACAATGCATGCGGTATTTTTGATGCTGTGCTGATCTCTGACCGCGATATTCGTGCCGAAATTGACTCCCAACGGATTGTCCTTGAACCGTACGACCCCGCGATGGTTCAGCCGTCTTCCGTGGACGTGCGGATCGACCGGTTCTTCCGGCTCTTCGACAACCACAAGTACGCCCACATCGACCCCTCCGAGGAGCAGCCTGAGCTGACGCGCCTGGTGGAGGTGGAGGGTGACGAGCCGTTCATCCTGCACCCGGGCGAATTCGTGCTCGGCTCTACGTACGAGACCGTGAGCCTGCCCGACGACATCGCTGCACGCCTCGAGGGCAAGTCGTCGCTGGGCCGCCTCGGCCTGCTGACGCACTCCACCGCGGGTTTCATCGACCCCGGTTTCTCCGGCCACGTGACCCTGGAGTTGTCCAACGTGGCCACGCTGCCCATCAAGCTGTGGCCGGGCATGAAGATCGGCCAGTTGTGCTTCTTCCGGCTGACCTCCTCCGCGGAACACCCGTACGGCTCCGGAGAGTACGGCAACCGCTACCAGGGCCAGCGTGGTCCGACAGCCAGCCGGAGCCACCAGAACTTCCACCGGACGGCTATCTAGGACTCTGCACCCAGGGGGTTGGCTCTCGCGGCTTTGGGGCCGGCCAACGGGCGGGGCAGGGGTTAGGCCGGAGTGCGCTCGGGGGTGCGCGGCGGGGCTTTGGGAGTCTTGCGGAAGGCCTTGACCACGGGCTCCACGAACCGGGCGGCCAGCGGACCCATGACGGCCATGATGAGGACGTAGGCCGTGGCGAGGGCCGCGAGTTCGTGCGGTACAGCCCCGGAAGCGACGGCCAGGCCGGCGATGACGATCGAGAACTCGCCGCGTGCGATCAAGGCTGCGCCGGCGCGGAAACGTCCCGGTACGGCGATGCCTGCCCGCTTGGCTGCCCAGAAACCCGTCAGGATCTTGGTGGCTGCGGTGAGGACGGCCAGCAGCAGTGCCACGCCGAGGACCGGAGGAATGGACCGTGGATCCGTATTGAGGCCGAAGACCACGAAAAAAATCGCCGCGAACAAGTCTCGCAGCGGTTCGAGGATCCTGGTGGCATTGTGGGCCGTGGCACCGGAAATGGCGATGCCCAACATGAAGGCACCGACGGCGGCGGAAACCTGCAGTGCCGAGGCAATGCCGGCCACCAAGAGCGCCAGGCCCAGGACGTTGAGCAGGAACACTTCGGAATTCTCGCTGTGGATGGCTTGGGATACACGGTGGCCGTGCTTCAAAGCGATCACCAGAATGACCGTCACGACGGCGAGTGCGATCCCCACGGTTTGCAGTCCGCCGAGGAAACCAACGCCGGCCAGGATCGCGGTGAGGATCGGCAGGTAGATGGCCATGGCGAGGTCCTCGAAGACCAGGATGGAGAGGATGACTGGAGTTTCGCGGTTACCGATCCGGCCGAGGTCCGTGATCACCTTGGCCGCGATGCCGGACGAAGAAATGTACGTCACGCCGCCCATGACGATCGCTCCCACCAAGCCCCAACCGAGGAGCACGGCGATGCCCGCACCCGGGATGAAGTTCATGATGAAGTCCAGGACGCCGGCTTGCCAGGAACGCCTCAGCCCGGTGACAAGTTCGGATGCCGTGTACTCCAAGCCAAGCATCAACAGCAGCAGGATCACGCCGATTTCGCCGGAAAGGTGCGCGAATTCGTGCATGCCGTCCAGTTTCACCAGCCCGCCGGCGCCGAACGCCAGGCCGCCCAGCAGGTAAAGCGGAATGGGTGACATGCCGATCCGGCCAGCCAAACGGGCCAGCAGGCCCAGGCAGAAGACGACGGCGCCCAGTTCCACCAGGGCTAGCGCGAGCGGATCCACGGGTCAGCCGTTGCGGAGGATGCCGGCGGCCGAGTCAAGACCTTCCTGCGTGCCGACTGCTACCAGCAGATCGCCAAGGTGAAGGACGACGTCGGGTGCCGGCGACGGGACTACCTCGCCTTCGCGCATGATCGCCACGATGGAAACCCCACTGCGGGTGCGGATCTGCGCTTTGCCCATGGGTTGGTTGACGAACGGGGAGTCGGCTGTGATGGAGAACTGCCGGGTGACGATGCCGGGGATTTCCCGGTGTGCCTCGGCCAAGCGCATGGCGACGTGCTGCCCGCTCAGGAGGTTGCCCAGGCAGGACGCTTCATCCGCGGTCAGCGGAATGGAGGCCTGGCACGTATCGGGATCGTCCCACGTCGAGACGAAAAGCTCGGTTTCGCCCTCGCGGTGCTCAACCACGCCAATACGACGGCCAGAAGCCGTGACGAAATCCTTGCGGACACCAAGGCCCGGGAGTTCGGTCTCTTCCACGTTCATATGTACACCTTAACTCTCTTGCAACCGCCGTGAAGCGGCGTTCGCGCTCAGCTGTAGCCGGGCGTTCAGTTGTCCGGGACCACGGCGATCCTGGCCTTGCCGGGCGGCTTGACCGGCAGGATCACCAGGAGCCCCGCCAACAAGACCACCATGATCCCGAGGATGCCCCATCGTTGGGCTCCACCTTCTTCAACAATCGGAGCAGCAATTGTGATGCACAGCGTGAAGAGACTGGGCGCCAGGAAGCTTACGGCGCGTCCGGTGGTGGCGTAAAGGCCAAACAGTTCCCCGGATTCACCGCTGGGAGCGAGCCTGGCCAGGTAGGCGCGCGAGGAGGACTGGGCCGGGCCCACGAACAGGCAGAGCAGGAGCCCGAACACCCAGAAAGTGTTGGTTCCGGGCCACTCGTTGCCGAAGAAGACATAGGTGCCGTTGCCCAGCACCAGGATGACGGTTCCTGCAACGAGCAGGCCCACCAGCGATATGACGATCACTGCCTTGGGACCGATCCTGTCATCGAGGAAGCCGCCGATGATGGCACCTACGGCTGCGACCACGTTTCCGAAGATCGCAAAGAAGATGACGTCCTTGAGCTCGAAGCCGAACGTGCCTGCCGCGATCACACCGCCAAAGGTGAACACCGCGGCCAAACCATCGCGGAAGATGGCGCTGGAAAGAAGGAAGAAGATGGTGTGCGGGCTTGTCCGGTAGATCGCCCCGATGCGCTTGAACAGCAGGCGGTAGGAGGCGAAGAAGCCCAAGGACGCAGCATCCTTCCTGCCCGGGAGTTCGGGTACGGCGAACAGCACAGGCAACGCGAAGACGAAGAACCACAACGCGGAGAAGACGGCCACGAGCCTGATGTTCAGGGAGTCCTGCGTGGATGAGCCAAACCATTCAAAGGATGGTTGGACAAACAACTGAAGGACCAGGAGCAGCGCCACGATGCCGCCGAAATACCCCATGCCCCACCCGAAGCCGCTGACCTTGCCGATGTTCCGGGGCGTGGAGATCTGGGCCAGCATGGCGTTGTAGTTCACGCCCGCGAACTCGAAGAACACGTTGCCCAAAGCGATCAGGCAGACCCCCAGCAGCAGGAACCCCGGCTGGGGGAAAACGAAGAAGCACAAGGCCGTGAGCACGGCCGTGGCAGCGGTGTTCACCCCGAGCCACAGTTTCCGGCGCCCGCCGGCGTCCGAACGCTGGCCGGTCACGGGTGCCAACAAGGCGATGGCGAGCCCGGCCACCGCCAGGGCTGCGCCGAGGGCTGCTGACGCCGTGTCTTCTCCGCCGAACGCATTGGAGGTCAAGTAGACGGTGAACACGAACGTGGTCATGACGGCGTTGAAGGCTGCCGAGCCCCAGTCCCAGGCCGCCCAGGCGAGGATCTGCCCCTTTTTGGAGGCGGCCGGGCCGGAGGCAAGCTCGGACGGGGGAGGGGAAGCTTCGGGAACTGCAGCCGCGTTCATGCCTGAATGCTATCGGGACACCACGGCGGGCCGTGGTGCGACAGACCGCGGGCTTCATAAGGCCGGAGGTTGTCCACATAGCGCACTTTCCGGCGAAAACGCCCTTAACCCCTTGATAAACTGGAACAACCGAACCCAACGTATGCACCGCTTGCTCCAACTTTTGACAATTCCTTCCTGACTTTGCGGAGACAACATTGATCACAGTTCTCGCCATCACCTTTGTCGCGGCAACTGTGGCGCCTTTGATCTTCAGCAAACTCGGCAGGAACGCGTTCTACGCACTCGCGGCGGTACCGGCAGGCGCTTTCATCTGGTTGGTCCTCAACTACGCACCTGTCTATTCAGGCAGCGGCCTCGAGGAAGTCCTGCCCTGGATCCCCGACCTGAAGCTCGAGTTCGCTTTCAGGATGGACGCCCTGGCATGGGTGATGTCCCTGCTGATCCTGGGCGTAGGCACCCTGGTGCTGGTGTACTGTGCGCGCTACTTCAAGGACAAGGACCCTGGCCTTGGCGGCTTCGGTGCCCAGTTGCTTGCGTTCGCCGGGGCAATGTTCGGTTTGGTGACCTCCGATGACCTCCTGATGTTGTTCATCTTTTGGGAACTCACCACCATCCTGTCTTACCTGCTGATCGGCTACGCCCGCACCCGCCTGGCCGCCCGCCGGTCTGCCTTGCAGGCGCTCATGGTCACCACGGCCGGCGGCCTTGCGATGCTCGTGGGCCTCATCATCCTCGGCCAAGCTGCAGGGACGTACCGTATCTCGGCCATCCTCGACCAAGCCGGGACGCTCATGGCCGGGCCCATGCAGGACGCGGTGACTGCCGCCGTCGTGCTTGTCCTGGTGGGTGCCATCACCAAATCCGCGCTTGTTCCATTCCACTTCTGGCTCCCCGGAGCCATGGCCGCGCCCACTCCCGTCAGTGCCTACCTGCACGCAGCGGCTATGGTGAAGGCGGGTATCTACATTGTTGCCCGCCTGGCGCCGGGCTTCTCCGAATCGGACTTCTGGCTTCCACTGGTCCTGGGGCTGGGCCTGGCCACCATGCTGATCGGCGGCTACCGGGCACTGCGGCAGACGGACATCAAGCTCATCCTGGCCTACGGCACGGTCAGCCAGCTCGGCTTCCTCACCATGGTGGTGGGGCTCGGCCAACCGGATGCCGCCCTTGCGGGGCTCGCTCTGCTCCTGGCGCACGGGCTGTTCAAGGCCACGTTGTTCCTGGTGGTGGGCATCATCGACCACCAATCCGGCACCCGCGATATCCGCAAGCTCTCCGGCGTTTTCCGTTCCTCGCGCGCACTGGGCGTGGTCGCTGCCATTGCGGCGGCGTCCATGGCCGGTGTTCCTCCCTTGGCCGGGTTCGTGGCGAAGGAATCCGTCTTCGAGACGTTCGTCCACTACGCCACGGGGCATGATGCGCCGGCGTGGGGCATCTGGATCCTGGTTGGCCTGGTGATCGGATCGATCCTCACCTTCGCCTACAGCGCGCGTTTCATGTGGGGTGCCTTTGCCACCAAAGCAGGCGTGGAGCCCACTCCTTTCAAGCCGATCAAGCCGGCCTTCCTTGCCGCTCCCGCGATCCTGAGCTTCCTGACCATCGCCTACGGCTTCTGGCCGGTTCCCGTGGACACGTGGATCCAGCCGTACGCGGCGCTGTTTGCGGACCGCGAGGGAGCGCCCGACGCCGGTCACCTCGCTTTGTGGCATGGCCTCACTCCCGCTTTGGGCCTGACAGCGCTGACATTCGTCGTGGGCGCGGCCATGTTCTACGGCCGCAACGCAGTGTCCCGTGTCCAGGGCCTGGTTCCCGACTGGATCGATGGCGACCGGTCGTACCAGCACACCATCGGCGCACTCGATGACATCGCCGTATGGGTCACGGGCCGCACCCAGCGTGGTTCGCTGTACTTCTACCTGACCGTCATCCTTACGGTTGCGTTCGCTGTTCCGCTCGCAGCCTTGATCGCGGCCAACAAGCCCCTCCCTGAAGGCGTGTATTTGGTCGATCCCAACTCTCCGCTGCAGATCATTGTGGGGATCGGGATCATTGTTGGCGCACTCGCCGCAGTGCGGGCCAACAAGCGCTTCCTCGCCGTCCTCATGGTGTCCGTGACGGGCTACGGCATCGCCCTGGTGTTCGCGCTGCAGGGCGCACCGGACCTCGCACTGACCCAGATGCTGGTGGAAACCATCGTGCTGGTGGCCTTCGTGCTCGCGATGCGCAGCCTGCCCGCCGAGCTCCGGGACCGAACCGGCGGACGGCTGCGGGTGATTCGCGTGATCATTGGTGCAGCATTCGGCATCACCATGATCTTCGTGGCGATCTACGCCATGGGTGCCCGCGTGGCTACGCCGATCTCCCTGGACTTCCCACGGCTGGCGTACGAAGGCGGCGGCGGTTTGAACGTGGTCAATGTGACCCTGGTGGATATCCGCGCGTGGGACACCTTCGGCGAGATCTCGGTGCTGGCCGTCGCCGCGACCGGCGTGGCCAGCCTGATCTTCGTACGCAGCCGCGGTGACCGCATCAGGACCTCAGCGGCGGTGCCGGAAGGCAGCGTGGGGCGCCGCACCGACGTCGAACGTGACTCCCGCGACAGCGCCACGCTGGCTGTGGCACGGAAGTTCAGCGACGTTACCCGCGACGCCTGGCTTGTAGCCGGCCGGACCCTGGCTCCCGAGCGGCGCTCGATCATTTTCGAGGTGGTCACCAGGCTCATCTTCCACTCGATGATCGTGTTCTCCATCTATCTCCTCCTGGCCGGCCACAACCTGCCCGGCGGTGGTTTTGCAGGCGGCCTCACCGCCGGCCTGGCACTGACCATCCGGTACCTCGCGGGTGGCCGCTTCGAGCTGAGCGAAGCCGCGACGGTGAGTGCCGGAACCCTGCTGGGAACGGGACTCGCGACGGCGGCTGCCTCCGGGTTGGTGCCGCTCTTCCTGGGCGGACAGGTGTTCCAGAGCGCCATCATCGAGTTCTGGCTGCCCGTGTTCGGAGACATTAAGTTCGTGACCTCAACCATCTTCGACATCGGTGTGTACATCGTGGTGGTGGGGCTGGCGCTGGACGTCCTCCGCAGCCTTGGCGCGGAAATCGACGAGCACTTTGAAGGCAAGGGCGCGCCCATCGCAGAGGATGACGCCGCAGAGACCGCCGCGGCCGGGAAGGGTAACGCATGAGTATCAACCTGACCTTGCTGATCGTCATGGGCGTCCTGTACGCCTGCGGCATCTACCTCATCCTGGAACGCAGCCTGACCCGCGTGCTGTTGGGGCTGATGCTCCTGGCCAACGCCACCAACATCCTGATCCTCACCACCGGTGGTTACGCAGGGCTGGCGCCGTTGTTCACCAAAGAGACGGACCCCGGAACGTACAACGATCCGTTGCCGCAGGCCCTGATCCTGACCTCGATCGTGATTTCCTTCGCGGTGACCGCGTTCATGCTCGGCATCATCTACCGCACGTGGGCCCTGGCCCGGCAGGATGAAATCCAGGACGACATCGAAGACCGTCGCGTCGCCCAGACGCCGAGCTTCGACGCCGAAGACGACGCCATTGTGCCGCTGGAAACCTCGGAGTTCGCCATCACCCCGTCCACTCCGGAAGAACGGCTGCACCCGGAAGAAACGGAAACCCCCAAAACGGCCCAGAGCCGGGAAGGAGGCAGCGCGTGAATCTCGCTAACCTGTCACCGCTCGCTGTCCTTCTCCCCATCCTCGGTGCCGCACTGGCCTTCGTGTTGATCCGGCACACTGCCGCCCAACGCGCCGTCAGCATCGGCATCCTGAGCCTGACGTTGCTCCTGGAATCCTTCCTGCTGATTTCTGTGTGGGACGGTGGCACCACCTCAGTGACCCTCGGTGGCTGGTTGCCGCCGTGGGGCGTGGTGTTGGTGGTGGACCAGTTCTCCTCGCTCATGCTCGTGGTGTCCACGGTGGTGAGCCTCGCGGTCCTGATCTACGCCACCGGCCAGGGCATGGCCGATGGCGACCAGGAAGCGCCGGTCTCCATCTTCCACCCCACCTACCTGATCCTGGTGGCGGGTGTTTCCAACGCCTTCCTCACCGGCGACCTCTTCAACCTCTACGTGGGCTTCGAGATCCTGTTGACCGCGAGTTACGTCCTCATGACGCTCGGCGGAACGGGCCCCCGCATCCGGGCCGGCGTGACGTACGTGGTGGTTTCCGTGGTGTCCTCGGTGCTGTTCCTGATCGCGATCGCCATGATCTACGGTGCCACCGGAACCATCACCATGGCAGACCTGGCCATCAAGCTTGCTGAGCTGGACCAAGGCACACAGAACCTCCTGCACGTGATGTTGCTGGTGGCCTTCGGCATCAAGGCCGCCGTGTTCCCGTTGTCCTTCTGGTTGCCCGACTCCTATCCCACCGCACCCGCGCCGGTCACCGCGGTGTTCGCCGGCTTGCTCACCAAGGTGGGCGTGTACGCGATGGTCCGCACTGAAACGCTCCTGTTCCCAGGGGATACCCTGAACACGCCCTTGATGATCGTGGCGTTGCTGACCATGGTGGTGGGCATCCTCGGTGCCTTGGCCCAGAGCGACATCAAGCGTCTGCTTTCCTTCACCTTGGTCAGCCACATTGGCTACATGGTGTTCGGCCTCGCGATGTCCTCCATAACGGGGCTCGGGGCCGCGGTGTTCTACGTGGCGCACCACATCACCGTCCAGACCAGTTTGTTCCTGGTCACGGGTTTGATCGAGCGGCGCGGAGGTTCGTCCTCGATCGACCGTCTGGGCGGGTTGGCCAAGCTCTCCCCGCTGCTTGCCGTGTTGTTCTTTGTCCCGGCCATGAACCTGGCAGGCATCCCGCCGTTCTCCGGGTTCCTCGGGAAGCTTGGCCTCTTGCAAGCAGGTGTCGAGCTAGGCACGCCCTTGGCCATCATCCTGGTGGTGGGCGGCGTGGTCACGAGCCTCCTGACCTTGCTCGCCATCGCCCGCGTGTGGAACAGGGCCTTCTGGCGCAAGCCCGAGGATGCTGAATACCCGGATCCGGTGCTCCTGACGCCCGGCCGTGCCGGTGTCCTTCCCCGGACCATGGTGGGTTCGACGGCCGGACTGGTGGTCTTCGGTGTAGCGCTGACTGTCTTCGCCGGACCGCTTTTCCAGCTGTCCGGCGGCTCAGCCGAGATCATGCTCGACCGTTCGGCCTACATCCACTCCGTCCTGGGTGATAACGCTCCGGTGCCCGCCGCGGTGCAGACAGGCGGTGCCAAATGAGCCGCAAACCGATCTCCTTCCGCACCGAACTCCCACTGCTGATCTGGCTGGTGATTGTGTGGGGCGCCCTGTGGCGGGATTTCAGCCCCGGCAACCTGTTGTTCGGCGCGCTCATCGCCATTGTGGTGGCCAAGCTGTTCTACTTGCCCCCCGTTGAACTGAGTGGCCGCTTCAACATCCTCCGCGCCATTCCTTTCGCCCTCATGTTCCTCGGCAAAGTGGTGGCAGCGAGCTTCCTGGTCCTCTACCTGGCCGTGGTCAAAGGACCCAAGGTGCGCAGCGCCGTCGTCGCTGTTCCGCTGCGGAGCCATGCCGACCTCATGGTGACGGCCACCGGCCACGTCATCTCCCTGATCCCGGGCTCGCTGGTGGTGGAAGTGGACCGCTCCACCTCCACGCTCTACCTGCACGCGCTCAACATCTACGGAGAGGAAGATGTGCGGAAAATCCGGCACGAAGTACAGGACATCGAAGCCGGACTGATCAGGATCATGGGCACCCGCGAGGAAGTGGCAGCCCTTCGGGCTGAAGCCCCGGGCATGGAAGGAGCCTCACTGTGAAAGAACTGGTTCTCATTGTCACGGCTGTGATCCTCAGCCTCGCCGCGGCCGGGGCGATCATCCGGATCGCCGTTGGGCCGTCGTTGCTGGACCGCGTGCTCGCTTCCGACGTACTCCTGGCCATCCTTGGCGCTGCGCTGGCGGTGGATATGGCGGTCAACCGGCACCTGAACAACCTCATGCTCCTGGTTGCCTTGGCCGTGATCGGATTTATCGGATCGGTGACCGTTGCCCGGTTCGTGGCTGAGCGAAGGGGACAGGCCAATGACTCCTGATGCAACCGGCGTGGACCTCGTGATCGACGCCGTTACGGCAGTGTTCCTGGTGGTGGGCGCCCTGATGTCACTTGGTGCGGCCATCGGGTTGTTGCGTTTCCCGGACCTCATGAGCCGCATGCACGCGGCCACCAAACCGCAGGTGTTGGGCTTGTTCCTCATGCTTGCCGCGATCGGCCTGCAGATGCGCACCTGGTGGGTGTGGCCCGTGCTGCTGGTGGCTTGGATCTTCCAGTTGCTGACGGCACCCGTTGCGGCCCACATGGTGGGGCGTTCGGCCTACCGTACCAAGCATGGGCACCGTGAATTGCTCACCAAGGACGAGCTGGAAGCCGTGGTGCAGCGTGCGGCCGAGGGGCGTTCGGAGGACTAGGGCAACGCGGGGTCACTTCCGGCCCATCCGGACGTCCGCCATGGGCCGTGAGTGACCCCGCGTTGGTTCTAGACGATGTCCTGGGACTTGGCGAAGCGGGCGATGGCGCGCTGCGTACCCCGGCTGGCGAGGACCTGGATGAGGGTGCTGACAAACGCCGAGATGAGGGCGAACGTCAGCGCTGAGCGGAGGCTCGTCTCCATATCATCGTTGCCTTTGGGCGGCTTGTTGCCCGTGGCTTTTTCCCATCCCTTGTTGACCAGCTTGGTGCCAAGGAAACCCGCGCCGAGGCTCACGCCTGCGCCCAGAAGCTTGAGGAAGAAGTTCATGCCTTCAGCCTAACCTCAACAACCCGGCGGATCCTGCTTAGCCCCGGCTCGCCCTCTCCTTGAGGAAGGCGGCAAGGGAGCCCGGTGGTGCCAGCACGGGAACCACCTCATGATCCGCGGTCCACATGGCATCAACGGAGTCGAAACGGGAGATTTCCCTGAGCAGGTAGTACGTGGGCGGCATGAGTTGCAGCTTGCCCTCAGCCTCCGCGGACAGGATTCCGTCAACGGGCATCCACAGTGACTGCCAGGCCTCAGTGGTCTGGTGTTGCGGTGCGGCGTCCTGGGCAGGCTTGGCAACGTAAAAGTAGGTGTCGAAGCGCTTGGGCATGTCCACGGGCGTGATCCAGTTGGCCCACGGCCGAAGGGCGGCCGGATCCAACGTGAGGCCGGCTTCCTCCTGGACCTCGCGGATGGCGGCGGCGAGAACAGTGCCGGAGCTCCTGCATGCTTGGCTGCTGGCCGCGGAGGAATCCGGTTCTGCTGTGGCGATTGAGCTCAGCCGCCACTCCTTGGCATGTCGTTCCAGAAGCTCTGGTGCGTAGTCCCAGCCCTCGTAATCCCCAGTGTCCACGCGGCCGCCGGGGAACACCACCATGCCCGCCGCAAAGTCCATGGTGGAGACCCTGTGCTGGACAAAGGCCTCCAGCCCTGCAGACGTATCGCGGAGCAGGATCACGCTGGCTGCAAGGCGGGCTTCGGCAACTGGCTTGGCTGCGTCAGGATGGCTTGGGCCAGGAGTTTCCGTCATGCTGCCATTGTCTCAGCTACGTTGTGCGGCCCGGTCTGCGACCCCAAGGGCGGGGAACGGGGCGGAGAGCGGCCCCGCACGGATTTATGACCCGCTCCATGACCCCGCAAACCCCTTCAGGTGTAAACTGAACCTCGCCCATAAGGGCAGATTGATAACGACAGGGGAGCGCCGCCGTCGAACCTGCAGCGATGCAGGAGACGCGAGGGCGCTGAGAGTGCGGACAGCCGCAGACCCTCGAACCTGATCCGGTTAGTACCGGCGCAAGGGAGTCGAGCTTCTCAGAGTGTCCGGACCAGGGCGGCGTGAGCCAGCCGGGGTATCCGGGGAGCACTTTCCCCTCCTGTAACCTCAGGAGGCAAAGAAATGACCACGGCAAGCGTGAAGAAGACCAGTAACAACTGGCGCGTTGTAGACATTGTGGTGGCAGCGTTGATCGCCATCGCCGGCGGCGTGATTTTCTGGGCATGGTCCCAGGGCGCCGCAATCGTATCCATCCCCATGAACGCGGCCTACCCGCCGCTCACCGGCCTGATCGCCGGCGGCTGGATGATCCCGGCGGTGCTGGGCATGCTCATCATCCGCAAGCCCGGTGCGGCGCTGTTCTGCGAGGCCGTGGCCGCCACCGGCGAGCTCATCATGGGCTCCCAGTACGGCACCACGGTGCTCATCTCCGGCATCCTGCAGGGCCTCGGCGCCGAGCTGGTGTTCGCAGCGTTCCGTTACAAGAAGTTCAACCTGCCCACCTCGCTTCTCGCGGGTGCGGGCGCTGGCCTCTTCTGCGGCCTGAATGATTCCTTCCTCCCGTGGGGCTGGAACATCGCCTACGAAGCCGTCGACAAACTGGCCTACATCGCATTCTGCACAATCTCCGGTGCGATCATCGCCGGTGCCCTCTCCTGGGTTGCCACGCGCGGCCTGGCGAAGACCGGCGTGCTGAGCGCTTTCGCATCCCGCAAGGCTGCGTCGGAGCCTGTCTTCAACTGATGGCCGCCACAAACAGCGGCCGGCCCGCCGCCATCTCGGCCGAGGGCTGGGGATGGCGGCACGCCGGACGGTCCACCCCTGCCATCCACGGATTGGACCTGCGGATCGAACCCGGGGAGCGCGTGCTCCTGCTGGGTCCCTCCGGAGCCGGCAAGTCGACGCTCCTGCACGCCTTGGCCGGGGTGTTGGGCGACGAGGAAGACGACTCGGACGAGACCGGCTCCCTGCTGATCGACGGCGGACTGCCGCGCGAACAGCGGGGCCGCGCCGGTTTGATGCAGCAGGACCCGGAAACGCAGGTGGTCCTGTCCCGCGTGGGCGACGACGCAGCGTTTGGTGCCGAGAACCTCGCCGTTCCGAGGGCAGAGATTTGGGCGCGCGTCCATGAGGCGCTCGACGACGTCGGGTTGCGTACCGCTGCAGATGGCGGCTTGGCGCTGGATCACCCGACGGCGGCACTCTCCGGCGGGCAGAAGCAGCGCCTTGCGCTTGCCGGCATTCTGGCGATGCGGACAGGGCTGCTCCTCCTGGACGAGCCGACAGCCAACCTGGACCCGGCCGGCGTGCTGGAAGTCCGCGACGCCGTTGGCCGCTGCCTGGACAAGACCGGTGCAACCCTGGTGGTGGTGGAGCACCGGGTATCGGTCTGGAAGGACCTCGTTGACCGGATCGTGGTCCTGCAACCCGGCGGAGGGGTTCTCCTGGACGGGCAGCCGGACCACGTGCTTTCCGAGGCCCGCACCATGCTCATTGATGCGGGCGTGTGGGTTCCCGGCTATGTTCCACGAACCCGTGCACGGACCCTCGTCCCCGAGATGGCACCGTTGCTCCTGGCAGCGCAAGACCTGGCTGTGTCCCGGGAAAAGCCCCGGCGTCGCGGCTTCAAGAGCATCCCGCCCGTGCCGGTCCAAGCCGGGGTTACCGCGCAGGTCAGGGCCGGACAAGCACTGACCATCACGGGTCCGAACGGCGCGGGCAAGTCCACGTTCGCGCTCACGATGGCGGGCCTTCTGGCGCCGGTGCACGGCAAGGTGTCTGCCGCCGTCGAACTTTCCCAAGGCGCCGGGATCGATCCGTTCGCGTGGAAAGCAGACCAGCTGATCTCCCGAATCGGCACCGTTTTCCAGGAACCGGAGCACCAGTTCGTCACGGGCAAGGTCCTGGACGAGCTCATGTTCGGCCCCAGGCATCTGGGCCACGGCGAGGAACGCGTGGACGAACTGCTTGAGCGGCTCCGGCTGACGCACTTGGTGGACGCGAATCCCTATACCCTGTCCGGCGGTGAAAAGCGCAGGCTGTCCGTGGCGACGGTCCTCGCCGCACATCCCCAAGTGCTGGTGCTCGATGAACCAACCTTCGGCCAGGACGCCAATACCTGGGCCGAACTGGCCTCGTTCCTGTCGGAGCTGTTGGACCAAGGAACGGCCGTAGTCTCGGTGACCCACGACGAGGAATTCAGCGCTGTCCTTGGCGGCGCGGAACTGCACCTCACGCCAGCGAACCAGGCAGAGAAGCAGGAAGCTGGTGCGTCATGAGGGAGACCTTGAGCCTGAGCGGCAACCATGCCCTGTTGACCCGGGCCAACCCTTTGGCAAAGTTCGTGGCCGTTTTCCTGATTTCCATGGTGCTGGCCCTGTCCATCGACTGGGTCTCGGCGTCGATCGCGCTGGTGGCAGAGCTCGCGCTGTTCCCGCTGGCCGGGCTGACGGTGCGGCTTCTGTGGGTCCGGGCCTGGCCGCTCATCATCGCGGCAGCGATCGGCGGCTGGAGTACCGCGATCGTGGCGCCGGACAGCGGCGCTGTACTGCTCGACGTCGGACTCTGGTCCATCAGCGAAGGTTCCCTCCAGCTGGGGCTCGGTTTCATGCTGCGCGGTTTGGCGATCGCCTTGCCGGCAATCCTGCTGATGACGTGCACCGACCCGACGGACTTGGCGGACGCGCTGGCGCAGAAGGCCAGGTTGCCGCACCGCTTTGTGCTGGGGTCCCTCGCGGCGATGCGGCTTGTGGGCCTCATGGCGGAGGAGTGGCAGACCATCGGCATGGCCCGGCGTGCCCGTGGTGTCGGTTCCCAGGGCAGCCCGGTGCAACGCTTGAAGGCCACGCTCGGGCAGAGCTTTGGGCTCCTTGTCCAGGCCGTCCGGAGGGCCTCCAGGTTGGCCGTGACCATGGAAGCCCGTGGCTTCGGCGGTGGCAAGCGGACCTGGGCGCGCGAATCCACGTACTCGCTGCTGGATGTGTGGGTCTTGCTCGGCGGGGTGGTGATCGCCGCGGCCGCCGTCTCGACGGCCGTGGGGGCAGGAACGTGGAGTTTCGTCTGGCGGTAGGCCACGCCAGGCGCGCAGCGTGAGGCAACGGAGGGAGCCGTGGGCCCAAGCCCGCGGCTCCCTTGTCCGGCCGGCTCCTAGCTGTCCGCCTTGTCCGCCTGGATCTCATCGAAACCGGCGCGGGTCAGGAACCCAAGCTGGGCTTCTTTTTCTTCCAGTTGGACGATGGGTCCCAGTTCGAAGCACGTCGCTTCCAACCTGCGAAGGGCCTTTGCGTTGCGGGCATCCGGTTCCACGATGATCCGGTCCTTGCCTGGCACGGAGAACATGTACTTGATGAGCGAGGTCGCCAGTCGCGGCGTGAAGTGCGGGATGGGACGCGTGGCCGGCGCCAGCAGGAGGTGCATCCCGATGTCCCCTTCACGCGCAGGGTAGACCTCGCCCACGGGATCGTGCAGGGGTTCGTAGGTCTGGAACAGGGCCAACGGCTCGCCATCGAGGACCACCAGGAACGCATGGTGGGTGTCCAGGGAGTCCAGGAACTCGTAGATGCCCAGGACCTCCTCGCGCGGCTTCTCCGTCATGCCCCAGAACTTGGCGCGGGGCTGCGAAACCCACTCGTGGATGAAGTCGATGTCCTCGGCAGGAACCACGGGAACAATCCGGAGCGAACCCCAGCCCTCAAGCTCTTCTGCGTAGATGGTGGTGCGGACGGCGAAGTCCTGGGTGGTGGTATTCATGTGCTTCCTTTTGTGCGATGCGATGCGATGCGATGCGGTGTGTGCAGGTGCGAACTGAGGTGATGCGGTAGTGCAAAAAACCGTGGCGAAGCCAAGCGTCAGGCGTCTTTGGCGAGCCGCTCCCAATCCGTGACCACGGGTACCAGTTCCCCGGTGGACCACAGAGGCAACTGGTCGGAGAGGTGTGGATGGTCCGGCTTGCCCGCGGCTCCGAACGGGACAATCCACCGGCTGTTGCTGCGCTGGGACAAGTCCCAGACATAACGGGCAACGGGCCCACGGAAGCTTCGATCCTCCACGCCGGGGAGGCTTTCCGTGCAGAGGACGCACCCTGTGTCTCCACTGAGCCGGGCTTCAGGGGCGGAGCCGGTCCAACGTCCCGGAAGCACGTGGACGGGGAGCAGCTGATGCCTGTCGCCCCACAGTTCGCCGTCCATGAACGACTCTTCCAGGGCCACGTCCTCAAGGGCCGCGGCTGCTTCAACCGGGATGGCAATTCCCAGCTCAGAGCCGCGGGCAACAAGCGTTTCAAGCGCGAAACCCACCCGGGAAGCAGTCGACAACCACGGTCCAAACAGGGAGGAGTGCCCGGTTGGTTCAGCCAGCTTGGCCAACGCCTGATGCCTGGCAATGCGCTGCACCAAGGCACCCCGCCAAGCAGCGAACACCGCAGCCGGATGGCTTTCGGCCTCCATGTGCCCGTCCCAAACAAGCAAGAGGGCGCGCAGCGTGTGGGCCACAGGGGACAGGTCATCAGGGTCCAGGCCGTCCAGGAGATCCCGGAAAAGGGGCCACGGGCCCAGGAGCGTGTCCGAATGGATCGCCTGCATCCGGTCGACGGAGACGGGGCCCCTGGAAGACTCCAGAAGCTCCCGGATCCGCCGGGCCCTGTGTTCCGGGGCGAACTCGAGGGCCACAGCGTCCCCACCCCCGGACGCACGATCGTTGGCACTGACCGCGAACCTGGTGACCTCCGTGCGGGGGAGGGCAACGTACTGGCCATCCCACGCGTGCCGGGCGGACAGCCCTGGCACGGGAAGCCGACGGTTTGCAGGGTTGCGCTGTGGCACCAGACCGGCGACGAAATGCCGCACGGACCCGGCGGAGTCTGCCGTGATCACGCTGTTCACGGGCTCCACCCACGAGTCGAACGCGGCTTCCACCTCGGCCACCTGACGGCTCCGCAGCAGCGGAAGGAGGGCCTCGAAACCCAAGCGCCCCTCAACGTAGGCGGGGAAGCGCAGACTCAGCGCGCCGCCGTCGGGCATTTCCGAGATGACCGGACCGCGGGCGGTCTCCAGGATCTCGACGTGGACCGGACCGGAATCCCGGACCGTGATGGCCTCGGAACTGACGGTCACCGGTTCCCAGCCCTCCGCGCCGCGGGCCAGGACCCGTTCACCGTCCGTCCCGCGGAGCGGCACCCGGCGGAGGTGCTCCTCGAAAAGATCCTGGTAATCGGCCATGGCGTTGGTAATGGCCCATGCGGTGTGGCCGGTGTGTCCGAAGTGCGGAAGCCCGGGAACACCGGGGAAAGCGAAGCCCACGGCATCGAAGTCCGGGCACGCAAGCCTGATC
Organism: Paenarthrobacter sp. NPDC090520; assembly: GCF_044769205.1. Lineage (NCBI taxonomy): Bacteria > Bacillati > Actinomycetota > Actinomycetes > Micrococcales > Micrococcaceae > Paenarthrobacter > Paenarthrobacter sp. NPDC090520. Next base: position 20,262 of record NZ_JBIVXM010000025.1, on the reverse strand, counting down.
TGCTGGTACACGCCCGGCAGTTCCATGAGCCGGTGCGGGTCGCCCGCAACAAGCGGCAGCCCGCTGTCCGTCAGGGATCCATGTGCCGCCCACGCGTTGCTGCCGGACCACACGGGGGCCTCGATGCTGAACAGGCCCACGGCGTGGTCGCCGAGAGTGCGGGCGACGTGGGCGCGGAAGAGTTTGTTGGGAAACGTGGAGAACAGGATGTGGTGGACCAGGAAAACGCCCAGGGGAGTCCAAGGATTCCAGCGCTCGGGGGAGGCCTTGGCTTCTTCGAATTCCGGGCCGCTGCGTAATCCGTCGGCCAAAGCTTGGTTCACTCCAGCCACGTACTGCCCGCACCAACGCCGCGTGGCTTCATCGAGTCCTTCGAAGCAGCGGCGGGCTGTGTCATCCAGGCGGGCCTGCCGGGCGAAGCGGTCCCACGCCACGGCGTCCTGACCGAGCAGTTCGGCCGTGCGGCCCTCGGAGCGCCACCGTTCCAGCTCGATCTGCCAGGAGCGGTCCGAGGCCGCGTTGTATCCCTGCAGGAAGGCGAGTTCGTCGGCGGAGTCGGCCCACAAGTGCGGGATTCCCCACTCATCGCGGTAGGTTCCGGTGCCGCCTGCCGGGGCGGGGTGGTGCGTCGGGGCAGACGTCATAATCGGGGACTGCTTTCGAGCTTAGGTTAGGCTTACTTAAGTTCAAGATAGGTGCTTGTGCCGGGTTCGCAAAATCGGCGGCGTTCGTGAAGGAGTGTTGCGTGAAGCGCAGTTGGGAAGGCGTAGTCCTCAAAGTCATGGGCGCCAAGGACTTCACGCTGGAAGTCACGGGGAGGGAGGAAATCTCGCCGGATTTCCTGCGCATCCATGTCACGGACGGCGGGTTGCTGATCGACAGCGAACCCCACCCCACCATGTGGATCCGCCTCTGGTTCGACGATGCCGGCAAGGGCCACCAGCGTGCCTACACCTTGGTCAACCCGGATGCCCGCGCCGGGACCTTCAGCATGGACTTCGCCATGCATGATGGCATTGCCGCCGATTGGGCCCGTACTGTCCAGCCGGGAGCCACCATCGACGCTACCGTCCAGGGCAGTGCCTTTGATTTCCCGCCGGCCCCTCGGCACCTCTGGGTCGTGGGTGATCCTGCGTCCATTCCGGCGATCAATTCGCTGCTCGACGCGCGCCCTGCATCCGGCGTCACCGCGCCCGCGACGCTGTGGCTTGAGTATCAGCACGACGCCGACCCCTCGCTTGAGGTGCGTACGTCCGGGGCTGACGTCGTCAGCTGGGTTCCGCGCAAGGGCGATGGCGCGTCCTTGGTTGCCGAAGTTTGCTCGGCGCTCACGCACGATAAGGTCTCGCTTGAGGACGACTTCTTCTGGATCGCGTGCGAAGCCTCCAGTACGCGGGCAATCGTGAAACACCTGCGCAAGGTCCTGGGCGTGGACAAGCGCCGTATCGACGCGTTGGGATATTGGCGGGCCTGATGCTTTGGTGAGTTCCGCCGTCGTGCTTTTATATCGCACAGTTCGGGTACGGTGTGATGTTTGTCCTTGAATCGGCGTTTTGATCGGCACCCATAGATCATTTGTGATATTTCTTGGGTATGACGCAAGCTACGCCAGAACACGTAGGCCTCCTGCTCCGCAACGCCCGCAGCGAAAAGGGCTGGACGCAAGGACAACTCGCTTCTGAGCTGGGAACCAGCCAGAGCGCCATTGCCCGGATGGAACAAGGCAGGCAAAACCTGAGCCTCCGGATGATCGAAAGACTGGAAGCAATCTTTGGCCGGTCCATTGTCAAAGTGGGCCGGCCCCAAATGACGCACCTCCGGGTTGAGGGCGGCCGCACCCTCTCCGGGGAAGTGGACGTCAACAGCAGCAAGAACGCAGGCGTCGCCCTGCTCTGTGCCAGCCTCATCAACCGTGGCACCACCACGCTGCGGCGCCTGGCCCGGATCGAAGAGGTCAACCGCATCGTGGAGGTGCTGACGTCCATCGGCGTCGAATGCACGTGGCTCAACGGCAGCGACCTTCGCATCCGCCGGCCCGAGGTCCTGGATCTTGGCTCGATGGACGTGGACGCTGCCCGTCGCACCCGCAGCGTGATCATGCTCCTCGGCCCGCTCCTGGACGAAACCAGCGAATACCAACTGCCCTACGCCGGCGGTTGCGACCTTGGCACCCGTACCGTGGAACCCCACATGCAGGCACTGCGCGAGTTCGGCCTGACGGTGGAGGCAAAGTCCGGCTTCTACTCCGTGGCCGCTCCTCCCGCTGACGGGCACCACCGCTCCTTCGTGCTGACCGAACGTGGCGATACCGTGACGGAAAACGCGATCATGGCCGCCGCGCACCGCGAGGGCACCACCGTGATCCGCAACGCCAGCCCCAACTACATGGTCCAGGACCTGTGCTTCTACCTGCAGGGATTGGGCGTCGGCATCGAGGGCATCGGCACCACCACGCTGCGGATCACGGGCCGTCCCAGCATTGACGTGGACATCGAGTACTTCCCGTCCGAAGACCCCATCGAGGCCATGTCCCTCATCACCGCCGGCATCGTCACCAACTCCGAGGTGACCATCCGCCGCGTGCCGATCGAGTTCATGGAAATCGAACTCGCCACGCTGGAGCAGATGGGCCAGAAGCTGGAGATCTCCGGCGAGTACAAGGCGCGCAATGGCCGCACCCGCTTGGTGGATGTGACCACCAAGCCTTCGGAACTCCGGGCTCCGCAGGACAAGATCCACCCCATGCCGTTCCCCGGCCTGAACATCGACAACCTCCCGTTCTTCGCCGTGATCGCGGGCAACGCCGAGGGCCAGACCATGATCCACGATTGGGTCTACGAAAACCGGGCCATCTACCTCACAGAGCTCAACAAACTGGGCGCCCAGGTGCAGCTCCTGGATCCGCACCGTATCTACGTCAATGGACCCACCAAGTGGCGCGCAGCGGAAATCGGCTGCCCGCCTGCCCTTCGTCCGGCGGCTTGCCTGCTCCTGGCCATGCTCGCGGCCCGCGGAACCTCCGAGCTCCGGAATATCTACGTGATCGAGCGCGGCTACGAGGATCTGGCCGAGCGTTTGAACACCATTGGAGCGAAAGTGGAGTACTTCCAGGACTAGCTTTGCTGGCGCACCCGTTCGCGCCATTCGCTCCCTTGGCTCGACCCGGCCGCGCCGGTTTCCGCCCGGCGCTCCAGGTCTACCTGGTGCGAACGGCGGGAAGGGGTGCGCGGCCGGAGCGCGGAGCGCAAAATGAAGCATGCGGACATTCGGGGTTGAGGAAGAACTGCTCATCGTCGATCCCGTGACGGGCGAACCGTTGGCCCTCGCGGATGCACTGCTCAATGGTAGCCACCCGCAACAAACAGGTACCGGGCTCAGCTACGAACTCAAGCTCGAGCAGATCGAAACCCAAACACGGCCGTGCCACAGCTACGCAGACCTCCTGCACCAGATCCGGCGCGGCCGGGCCATGGCCAGCGAGGCTGCCCGTAAACACGGTGCCCGCATAGCAGCCCTGGCTACGTCGCCCCTCGCATCCACCACCCACACCACGCCCGATCCCCGCTACGCCGAGATGCTGGAGCGGTTCGGGTTGACGGCCCATGAGCAATTGACGTGCGGCTTCCATGTGCACACCTCGGTTGAGTCGCCGGAGGAGGGCGTGGTGGTGCTGGACCATATCCGGGACAAGCTCGCGGTCCTCACGGCCTTGAGCGCAAACTCTCCCTACTGGCGCGGCCTTCCCACGGGCTTTGACAGCTATCGCATCCAGGCCTGGAACAGATGGCCCACCTCCGGCCCGTCGGCTGTGTTCGGTTCGTTGACGGCCTATCGCCGGATGGTGAGCCGGTTGCTGGACACAGGGGTGCTCCTGGATGAAGGCATGATCTACTTCGATGCACGCATCTCGCGGACCCACCCCACGGTGGAGGTCCGTGTGGCCGATGTCTGCCTTCGGTCAGAGGACGCGGCCCTGATTGCAGTGCTGGTGCGGGCCTTGGTTGAGACGGCTTCCTTGGAAATGCTCGACGGCGTTGAGCCCTCCTCGGTGCCCACGGCGCTGCTGCGCATGGCCAGTTGGCAGGCCAGCAATGTAGGCCTCCGTGGTGACCTGCTGGACTTCGGGGAGTTCCGTCCCGAACCGGCTGCCGAAGTGGTGTGGGCCCTGGTGGACTACCTGAGCCCGGTCCTTGACGATCAAGGAGAGCTGGGCCTGGTCAAAGCCGGGATCGCGGATATCCTGGAGCGCGGCAACGGTGCCCACGAGCAAAGAGAGGCTGTGACGCGGTTCAACCGCAAACACCAGAGCCACCCGGAGAGCCCGCCAACCCCGGAAGCCCTCGCGGCCGCCGTCGGGCATGCCGCCAGGTTGACCATGCGCGGGGCGTCAGCCGACGCCCATCGCGATCCCGCGCCCATCCTCGGCCGGGTCCGGCGGGCCTGACCCGGTCTCGTCATCCCAAGCGATCAAGAAAACCCCCACGAGTCCCTCCGTGAGGTAGAAGACGAACGGCGGAATGTCCTTGGCGGTCAGGAGGATGATGCCGAAGACCGAGGCAGCGCCCGAAGCCGTGAGACCTACCCAGCGCTTGGCCGGCGAACGCAGCAAGCCCGCGCCCAATGCGCCCAGCCCGGCAATGTGTAGCCAGGAATACCCAAGGAACGGTGCGTTGGACCCTCGACGGTAGGCGAAACGCTCAAGGTCCGATGCCCTGCGCGACAGGCTGTAGACAAACAGCGGTGCGCCCGCCAGCAATGCTGCAGCGGACGCACGCGCGAAGGTCTTGGCCGTTCCGCCAGGCAGCGCCCGGGCGAAGGCTGCGAACCCCATCGGCACGGCAGCAGTTCCCGCGGCAGCCAGGTGGTGCCCCATGATCCAGCCCCGCTCGCCACGCATCAGCAGCCGCAAGCGTTCGGCTGGATCCTGTGTGGTGTAGACCTGCGGAACGGGTGAAATCCCCACCAACCACACCACGGAACCCGCGACGATGACAGCCCCCGCCCGGCGGTATGGATGCCTCATGGCATGAAGGTTAGACCTGTTTGAGGGCCTTCTCCAGATCCAGGATGAGATCGTCCACGTCCTCAAGGCCTACGGACAACCGGACCACGCCATCGCTCAACCCGATCGCTGCGCGACCCTCCGGTCCCATGGCGCGATGCGTGGTGGTGGCCGGATGGGTGATGAGGGACTTGGAGTCGCCCAGGTTGTTGGAGATGTCGATGACGCTCAGCCCGTCCAGGAGCGCGAAAGCTGCTTCCTTGGCCGTCCGGCCACCGGACGGCGAGAGCTCGAACGTGAGCACGGTTCCGCCGGCCTTCATCTGCTTGGTGGCGAGCTCGTACTGCGGGTGCGACTTCAGGAGCGGGTACTTGACCCAGCTGATGGCCGGCTGCTGCTCGAGCCACTCGGCGATCTTCAGCGCGGAAGCCGAGCTGTGGTTCACGCGCAGCCCGATGGTTTCGAGGCCCTTGGTGAGCACCCACGCGTTGAACGAGGAAAGGGAGGGGCCGGTGTGGCGCATGAGTTGCTTGACCGGGCCATCGATGAATTCCTTGGTGCCCAGGATCGCCCCGCCCATGACGCGCCCTTGGCCGTCAATGTGCTTGGTGCCGGAGTAGACAATCACGTCCGCGCCCAGGTCGCCACAGCGCTGCAGCAGGGGAGTGGCAAAGACATTGTCGACGACGACTGTCGCCCCCGCGGCGTGGGCCAGTTCGCTGACGGCCTGGATGTCCACGATTTCCTGCATCGGGTTGGACGGGGACTCGAAGAAGACGGCTGTGGTCGGCTCGGACAGGGCAGCACGCCACTGGTCCAGGTCCGGCCCGTCAACGAAAACGGTCTCCACGCCCCAGCGCGGCAGGATCTCGTTGAGGATCACAAAGCAGGAGCCGAACAGTGAGCGGGCGGCAACCACACGGTCACCGGCACCCAGCAAGGCACCCAAGGCAGTGAAGACCGCGGACATGCCGGACGCCGTCGCGAAGCATGCCTCGGTTCCTTCCAGCAGTCTCAGGCGTTCCTGGAAGGTGGCCACAGTCGGGTTGCCGTAGCGGGAGTAGACGAAGCGCTCGTCTTCGCCCGTGAAGGCGCGTTCCGCGGCGGCAGCGGATTCGTAGACGAACCCGGAGTTCAGGAAAACCGGCTCTGCGGTTTCCTGGAAGTTGGTACGGTCAAGGCCACCGCGGACGGCCTGGGTGTCAGGGCTCCAGCCGGCGGCGTCAGGATTGAAAGTCACTTTTAGTCGTTCCCCAGGTTGGTCGGCAGGCCACGGTTCTTCCAGCCGTTGACGGTGCGTTCGCCATAACGGTCGGGTTCGCCCTCAAAGCCTTCAAGGACGTTGTAGGCCGTGAAGCCGGCCTGAGTAGCGGCGATGGCAGCAGCGATGGAGCGCTGGCCGGAACGGCAGATGAAAACGAGTTCCACGCCGTCGCCCTCGGGGGCCTGCTGTTGCAGGTCCTCCAGGAAGCGGGAGTTCGGGATGCCGCCGGCGAGGTTCCACTGGATGAACAGGGGATCGTTCTCCGTGGCCTTGGTGTCCGGAATACCGATGTGGGCCCATTCGCCCTCGGTGCGCACGTCCACCAGGATGGCGCCGTCTTCAAGTTTTGCCCACGCGTCCTGCGGGGTCAGGTCCCCTGCGTAGCTCATGCGTGGCCCTCGAATGCTTCCTCGTAGTTGTCCAACTCGTCCACGGCGCTCGCAACAGCTGCGTCCGCACTGGCTACCGCAGCGGGCAGGATCACGGCCTGCGCCACGATGACGGTTTCGCCGTTGAACGTGGCCGCCGGGCTGCCGTGCAGCACGTAGCCCTCGGCCAAAGCAGCGGAGATCCGTTCGCAGAATTCACGGGTATCAGGACCCGTGATCAGGCGGTAGGAGAGTTTTTCTTCAGTGGGTTCAGGCATTCGTGGTGCTCCTCAGTCACGCTTGCAGTTCGAAGTTCGAAGACGCCGAGTAGTCACCTGAGGCACCCCGCCGCGGGAGAGGGTTGCCGACCAGCAAGTCAGGGCTTAACGCTGGTGCTCATTACTCAAGAAAAACGTAACATCCACGGCCGGGAAGCCGCATTTGGCGACTGCACCGCCGTCGTCATGTTGCGTAACCGGTGCCTCCCCGGGGCGGGCCGAACGGGGTCCAAATGTGACGCCGCGGGAGCATAATTGACGCAGTACGACCCCCTGTAACTTCGCATGAAATCAGGTCGCGGTGAACGGACACAGCAGTTCTACACTCAAGCCCATGCTTCATTTTGGATGGTTCGTGGGCCACGGATTCGGAGTCCAAGGCTGGGGGACGCCCGGCTACGGCCTGGGTTACGACTGGAAGAAACCCGCGCTGTACCAGGAGGCCGTCAGGGCCTTCGAGCGATCCGGGCTGGACCTGTTCATCATCGAGGATTCCCTCACCGTTCCGGATACCTACGGCGGCACCGCCGAGGTGTCCTTGGCCCACGCATCCTTCGCACCGAAGCACGACCCCCTGGCCCTGGTTCCGTACCTGCTCTCGGCCACGCAGCACCTGGGGATTGTTCCGACCGTCAGCGCCTCCTTCTACCCGCCCTTCACCGCGGCGCGGCTCCTCGCCACGCTCCAGCACTTCTCCGAGGGGCAGCTCGGGTGGAACGTCGTCACTTCGGGCAGCGACCTCGCCGCCCAGAACTATGGCCTGGACCAACAGATCGAGCACGACCTGCGGTATGAGAAGGCTGAGGAGTTCGTCGACGTCGTCAGGCGGCTGTGGCGCAGTTGGGAACCTGGCGCTGTGCTTGAGGACGTGGAGGCCGGCAGGTTCGCGGACCACACCAAGGTTCACCCGATCAACCACCAGGGCGACTTCTTCAAGGTTCGTGGACCCCTCAATACGGCCCCGCTACCGGAGGAACCTGTGCTGGTACAGGCCGGGGCCTCGCCCCGCGGCAAGGCGTTCGCGGGCGGAAACGCGGACGTGGCGATCGCTTTGGCGCGCGGGGTGGACGGCATGAAGGCCTACCGCGATTCCATCCGCGAGGAGGCGTCGAAGGCGGGCAGGAACCCCGACGACGTCAAGGTCCTTTTCGTCCTCAAGCCCACCGTGGTGGGGTCCACTGCAGAGGCGGAGGAACTGAGGGCGCAGCGCCGGGAGCTCACACAACGGGATATCGACAGCCAACTCAACTCGATCTCCTACCTCTCGGTGATCGACTTCAAGAAGTTCGACCTCGACGAGCCCCTCCCCACCCTGAGCACCAACAGCAACCAGGGAACACTGGAACACTTCTCCAAGGCAGCCCCTCCAGGGTCCACGTTGCGCCAGATCCTGCAGGCCCGCAGCGGGGGAGCCGGAGACTCGATCATCGGCACCACGGAAGAGATTGCTGATTACCTCGAGGAGACCGGGGAAGCGGTTGGCGGTGATGGCTTCCTCTTCTCCGGGTTTGTGGATCCGGTGACGGTCCACTCCGTGCTGGACAAACTCACCCCGGAGCTTCGGCGCCGCGGGCTGTTGAGGAGCAGTTACGGCAGCGGTGGTTTCCGCCAGAACCTCCTGGACTTCTGACATGGCCCCCGTGCCCAAGGAACTGGTGATCGGGACCGCCGCTGTGCCTCCCGAACGCTTGGCCCACGTCGCCTCTGATCCGGCGTTTCACGTGAAACTCAACCATGATGCGTTGACATTGATGGGCAGGTCGCGGGAGATCGTCGAAGAGACGGCCGCGTCCGGACAACGCGTCTACGGGCTCAACACCCTGCTGGGTTCCGGGCGGGACACTGGCGTGGAGGAGGAGTCCGTCCTCAGTTACCAGGTGCAGGTGGTCCGCTACCACAACAGCGGAGTGGGTCCCTATCTGGACCTTGCCGCCGCCCGCGCCGTCATCCTCACCCGGCTCATCGGTTTCAGCCGCGGCGGTTCCGGCGTCCGTCCCGAAACAGCAGGCTTCTACGCCGAACTCCTGAACCGTGGGGTGCACCCCGCGATCCCGTCCGAGGGCTCGGTGGGTTCTTCCGATCTGACCCAGCTTGCCGCCGTCGCCGCCGTCGCCATCGGTGAAGGTGAAGCTTTCGACGCCGAAGGCACCCTGGTGCCCGGCGCCAAAGCGCTCGCCGACGCCGGCCTGCAGCCCCTCACTCTCGCGGCCGGCGAGGCCCTCCCGCTGGTCAGTGCCAACAGTTACTCCGTGGGTGCCGGGGTGCTCGCCCTGGTTCGGCTGCAGCAGCTGGCCCGGCTTGCCGACGTCGGGCTGGCGTTGTCCCTGGAAACCATCGCAAGGTACGACGGCGGCGGGAACCTCAGTCCCTTTTCGCCGGCAATCCAGGCGGCCAAGGCGGTGGACGGGCAGCGCGAATCGGCTGCCGCCGTCCGTCGGCTTTTGAGTGGCGGGTGGCTGGAAGACGTCCGTCCCGAGGTTTCCGTGCAGGACGCCCTGTCCTTCAGGGCCGCGCCGCAAACACACGGAGCGTTCCGGGCCTTGGTTGCGCAGCTTCGCTCGGCGCTCGAGGTGGAGTTGAACGGCCGCGGCGACAATCCCTTGGTGGACCTTGAGTCCGGACAGATGGTCTCCGGTGGGAACTTCCAGCCGATGCAGCTTGCCTTGTCCTTCGAAGGCCTTCGCCTGGCCTTGGCACATGTGGGGATCTCCAGCGAACGCCGGATCGCCAAGCTGTATCCGCCGCAGCGTGCCATCCGGGCCAAGCACCTGGCTGCCGCGGCCGCCGGTTCCGGCCTGGCACAGGAGGAGCTTCCCGGTTTGCTGTGGTACTCCGCGGCCGGTCTGCTGGCCGAACTCAAGTTCCTCGCGGCTCCGGCCACGCTTGGAGCGCCAACCTTGTCCGCCGACGTCGAAGACCATTCGACCCTGGCGCCACTTGCCCTGCAGCAACTCGAAAAGTCCCTGGCCGCCTTGGAGAAACTGCTGGCCATTGAAGCCCTGACGGCGTCATACCTGCTGCTCGAAGCGGGAGCCGCGCAACCGCTCGGGAAGGGGACTGCCGCCGTCGTGGGTCGCATGGCCGATGTGCTGGCGGAGCGGCCCTCGGCGCCTGAACTCGTTGAACGGGCACGGCGTGCGCTGCGCGAAGCAGTGGCGGAAGTACGGGTGGGGCAGGGAGATGAACGGACAAGCAGCGACCTTGACACAGGCGTTGCCCTGGCGGACGGAGGCGAATCATGGTGACCACGGCAGCCCGCAGGCACGGGGTGCATGCTGCAATGGGCGTGCCCGACGGGCTCGATACCTCCGTATTGGACAAGGTGGGAAATACCCCGTTGGTGAAGTTGGAAAACCTCGGCAGGGGCCTGGGCAGCAGCATTCACGTCAAGCTTGAGTCGGAGAACCCGGGCGGGTCCATCAAGGACCGCACCGCGCTGAGCATGGTCAGGGCGGCCGAGAGATCCGGTGAGCTGCGGCCCGGGGCGACCATTGTGGAGAGCACGTCCGGCAACACGGGGATTGGCCTTGCGTTGATCGGACACCTGACCGGCCATCCGGTGGTGGTGGTTACCGGGGACACTATTTCCGAGGAGAAACTCGCCGCGCTGCACAACTATGGCGCCCGCGTGATCCTGACTGACTGGAACGCGCCCTCGGAATCGCCGGAAAATGCCAGGGCAGTGGCCGCCCGGATCACGGCCGAGACCCCCGGTGCGTGGCGGCCCATGCAGTTCGACAACCCGGCCAACCCTCTGGCGCATTACCAAACCACCGGGCCGGAGATCTGGGAACAAACCGGTGGGCTGATCACACACTTCGTTGCGGGCATCGGGACCGGCGGGACCATCAGCGGCAACGGGCGTTACCTGAAGGAACAAGCAGCGGCCCTCCGCCCGGGCGGCCACGTTGAAGTGGTGGGCGCCGATCCCTACGGCTCCGCCTACAGTGGCGGGCACCCCGGAGAGATCCTGGTTGACGGCGTGGGCAACTCCTGGCCGCAATCGGAGTGGCCCAAAGCCTTCGACCGCTCCATCGTGGACCGCTTCCTGCGCATCCCCAACGACGAGGTGTACACCGTGGTCCACCGGCTCCTCGACGAGGAAGGACTGTCCTTGGGGCCGTCGTCCGGGCTCACCGTGGCTGCCGCTTTGCGGGTGGCCCGCGCGGCGCCGCACGGCTCCGTGGTGGTGGCCATAGCCCCCGACGCCGGCACGAACTACCTGAGCAAGGCCTTCAACCCGTCGTGGCTGGCCGAGAACCATATCCGCCTCGCCGCCGACACCCCCGACCCCCGCAACTAGGACCCTCTCTCACCGAATCCCCCTTTTTCGCCGACGCTCTCTCACCTAACCGCCCGTTCCTGCGGACGCTCTCTCACCTCCCGCCCGGTTTTCGCCGACGCTCTCTCACTGGCCTGTGCATTAAGCTCCAAATATGCCCGAACAGGAAACAACGCCGCGCCTTGCCGGTTATCTGGACAAGCTACAACCCGAGCTCTACGCGACGCTCACCCACTACTCCCAGCAGTTGGTTGACGAAGCCGACCGCATCGGCATCCCGCGCCGAACTTTGGAGCTCATCAATTACCTGTGTTCGCAGATCAACGGCTGTGCATTCTGCCTGGACCTGCATCATCGTCGGGCTTTGAAGTACGGCGAAACAGAACAGCGGCTGTCCTTGGTGGCCGTGTACAGGGAAGTCCCACTGTTCGAGCCCTCCGAGGTTGTGGCCATGAAGATGGCCGAGCAGATTACCCGGATGAGCTCATCCCGGCCCAGCGCTGAGCTGTTCGCAGAGGCGCGTGGGCACTATTCGGAAGAGCAGATCAGCGTCATCTGCATGGCGGCAATTGGTATCAACGCCTTCAACCGTCTATCTATCCTGAGCGAGCACCCCGTCAGGGCGGCCAAGAAGTAAGGGCCGGGCCTGAGGGGTGTACCGCCACGACCTTCTTTGAGCGCCGACCGCGCCTGAAAGCCAAGGTTTCCCGGCGTGTTGGGCATTTTCAGCAGCAAAGTGGGTCGTGGCGGTACACCCCCCGAGGCGTCGTGAGCTTACTTCACACAGGATCAGCCCCTGGGCAACCTGGAACGGTTGCACAGGGGCTGCTTCGCAGCGATGGAAGCCCAGGCTCGCAGAGCTTGGTTTAGGCCGGGAAGGTTGGGAGCCTGCTGGGTCCTTTCCGCAGCCTGAAGGTCAGGGGCCCAGTTAGTCCTTCGCCGCAGCCTCCAGGTCCTTCTCCGTACCCACCAGGGCGAGCTGCCGCCGTCGTCCGTACTTGAAGTAGAAGAAGCCGTAACAGGCACCCACAAAGGGGACACCGAACAGCAGGGCGGCCACCTGGTTGGGGTCGAACGCGATGCCGACCAACGAGACAACGCAGAGGGCGAAGGCCACGATCGGCACCAGCGGGAACAACGGTGCCCGGTACGCGAGGGTTGAAGGGTCGCCTCCGTTTCGGACAAACGTGCGCCGGTACATGAAGTGTGATGCCACGATCGACATCCATACACCTACAGTGGCGAAGCCGGCGATGGACACCAGCACCAAGTACACCGTTGCGGGAGCCACGATGCTGCTGATCAGGGATGCCAGGCCACCGAGCATGCTCACACAGAGTGCCACGAGCGGGATGCCACGCTTGGTCAGTTTCCGGAACGCCTTGGGTGCGTGGCCTTCGTCGGCCAGGGAGAACAGCATCCGGGCGCAGGAGAAGAGTCCACAGTTGCCCGCCGACAACAACGCCGTGATGATAACGAAGTTCATGATGTCGGCGGCAAACGGAATGCCCAGCATGGAGAAGACTGTGACGAATGGGCTCTCGTCCACGCTGACTTTCTCGTAGGGGATGGTGGCGGCGATGACGGTGATGGCGCCGACGAAGAAGATCAGGAGCCGGATGACTGTGGTGCGCATGGCTTTGGGAATGTTCTTGGCGGGGTCGGCCGTTTCGCCGGCAGCGACGCCGATCAGTTCCGAGCCAGAGAAGGCGTAGAACACTGCGAGGCACGTGACGAAAACGCCGGTGAAACCGTTGGGGAACAACCCCTGGTCCGTGGAGAAGTTCTCGGTCAGGGACGGATAGCCGCCGGTGGCCATCGGGTGGAAACCAAACAGGGCGGCACCGCCCAGGATGATCAGGCCGACGACGGCGGCAACCTTGATCAGCGCGAACCAGAACTCCGATTCGCCAAAGACACGCGATGAGATGGCATTCAGGGTGAAGAGCACGGTAGCGAAGACGAAGCACCAGATCCAGACGTCGACGCCGGAGAACCAGCGTTGCATCAGGAGTCCGGCGGCAGTGAATTCGGAACCGAGGGCGACGGCCCAGCAAAGCCAGTAGAGCCACGCCGTGGCAAAACCGGTGGCCGGCCCTATGGTCCGGGCGGCGTAGATGTGGAAGGCACCGGAGACGGGGAACGCAACGGCGAGTTCCCCGAGGCAGGCCATCACAAGGTAGACCACCAAGGCGCCAACGAGGAACGCGATCACGGCTCCCAGCGGTCCGGCGGTGGCGATGGTGTAACCGGAACTGACGAACAGGCCTGAACCGATGACGCCTCCCATGGCAATCATCACCAGGTGCCGGGCCTCCATGGACCGGCGGAGGCCTGCGGTGGAGGCGCCTTGTTCCGAGGACACCTCGGTTGCCGATGTTTCGGCTTGTGTGGGGGAGCTGAGTCCCATGTTCCCTCCGGGAAGTTGGACGGCAAAGTCTGAAGGCAGCGCCAGTTGGGAGTGACCCAACTAACACGAGAACAAGGTTCATCACACGGGGAGGGCCTGGTTCAAGGAGGATAAGGAACCCGAATGAACGCATGCGGCAGCCATTGCCGAGCATAAGAGTTCCTCATCAAAAGGTAACGCGAGCGATTACTTTACTTGCTGCCTGCTAGGTTCCAAGCGGGCAGTCTTCACCCACGGCCTACTCGATGCCGGCGAACAACTCGTTGAGCTCGGCCGTCAGCTGTTTCCGGATGGCCGGAGAGCCGATCTCCTTGCCGTTGATGTGGTTCACGGGTGCGATCAGCCGGATGCTGGAAATCAGCCACACGGCGTCGGCGTCGAACAAATCCTCCGGCACCAGCGGCCCGTACCCGAGCTCCCAGCCGGCAGCTTTGGCCGCCGCGAATAGCGCGCCCTGCGACGTGCCCGGGAGGATGCCGCTGTCCAGTTGCGGCGTGATCAGGCGACGGACCGTGCGGGCTGAACCGTCGCCGTCGTCGATCGTCTCCACATGGGCCAGCAGAACAGTTGACGTCGGCCCTTCAAGGACACGGCCGTCCGTGGAGGTGAAGATGGCGTCGTCCGCACCCTGTTTGTGGGCGTAACGGAGGGCGGCCATATTCACGGCATACGAGAGCGTCTTGGCGCCCAACAGCAGCCAGGGCGCGCGCTCGCCGGCTTCGGTGTCGAAGCCGCGGTCAAGAAGAACGACGTCGATACCCGTCTCGCGCTGCCGGCGGCTGCCCGCGGGTGAGGGCGAAGCCTGGACCCAGCAGGTGGGGCTCGTGGCACCTTCCACACCCCGGGTGACCAGCAGCTTGACGACTACCTCGTCCTCTTCCGGCGTTGGTGCGGGGTGCGTGGAACGGAACTCGGTGATTGCGGTCCCGATGGCCTTGCGCCACGATTCCTGGTCAGGAAGGGCCAAGTCCAGGGCGGCTGCGGAACTGCCCAGGCGGTTCAGGTGTGCCTGGACTTTGCGCGGACGGCCCTGGACGGCAAGAAGCGATTCGAAGACTCCATCGCCACGGGTGGCGCCCAGGTCCGTAGCCATGAGCTGGGGCTGGCTGGAATCGGCAACGCGGCCGTTTTCGAAAGCGGGATCAAGGAAAACGAGGACCGTCGGCGCTGGAGAAGTCATGTTCCCAGCTTAGTGGCGCCGTCCCGCGCGGGCGGGCGGATAGGCTGTGGTCAACGTTGGTTGTTGGACCGTGGGGGTTTCTCGAGTGCTTTTTCCGTTTCCGCTTGGCCCTGAGTGGACGTGGCTTCTGGGTGTGTGGGCCATCGCGGAAGTTATCATGCGCATCGTCCTGCTGGGCATCATCCCGGGCAACCGGCGCCCAACAACGGCCATGGCCTGGCTCCTTGCGGTCTTTTTGGTTCCATCTGTGGGCTTTGTCCTCTTCCTGCTGTTCGGCAACTTCAAGTTGTCCAAGCGCAGGCGGGAACAACAGGAAGCCGTCAACCACCGGGTACGTTCGGTCACCTCGGAGCTGGCCGACCCGGCCAGCATGTATTCCGGCCCGGAATGGGTAAAGTCTGCCAGCGAACTGAATCATCGGCTCGGCTCGTTGCCCATGGTGGACGGCAACAAAGTGGAGCTCATTCCCGGCTACCAGGAATCCATCAAGGCGATGACCGAGGCCATCAAAGGTGCCACGAGCTACGTCAACGCCGAGTTCTACATCATGAGCAGCGACTTCGTGACGGACGGCCTCCTCACGGAACTGGAAAAGGCCGCAGAACGGGGCGTTACGGTCAGGCTGCTCTTCGACCACATCGGCACGCTCCGGATCAAGGGGTACCGCCGCCTGGTACGAAGGCTCAAGGCCAGCAAGATCCAGTGGAAGCCCATGCTGCCACTGCTGCCCATCCACGGCCAGTGGCGCCGGCCGGACCTGC
The DNA here is from genome assembly GCF_044769205.1 of Paenarthrobacter sp. NPDC090520. NCBI lineage: Bacteria > Bacillati > Actinomycetota > Actinomycetes > Micrococcales > Micrococcaceae > Paenarthrobacter > Paenarthrobacter sp. NPDC090520. The sequence goes on along the minus strand of NZ_JBIVXM010000025.1, from coordinate 4,717 downwards.
GTAACCACCGCAAGATCCTGGTGATCGATGGTGTCCTCGCGTTCAGCGGATCCCAGAACCTGATTGAGCCGTCCTACAACAACCCCAAGCACCGCAAGGCCGGACGGAAATGGGTGGAGCTCATGGCCCGCCTCGAAGGACCGATCGTCCCAACGCTCAATGTCGTTTTCGCAACGGACTGGCTCAGCGAAACCGACGAGTCGTTGGAGGACCAGTTGCGGTTGCCCACAGAGCCCAACCCCGGGCACGTCACGGCACAGGTGATTCCGAGTGGGCCCGGGTTCTCAACGGAGAACAACCTGCGCCTGTTCAACACCCTGATCTACTCGGCACAGCACCGAATTTCCATCTGCAGCCCCTACTTCGTGCCGGACGATTCCCTGCTCTACGCGATCACGACGGCTGCGCAGCGCGGAGTGGACGTGGAATTGTTCGTGTCCGAGAAGGGCGATCAGTTCCTGGTCCACCATGCCCAGCGCTCCTACTACGAGGCGCTCCTGGACGCCGGGGTCCGGATCTACCTGTATCGTGCCCCGTACGTCCTCCACGCCAAGCACTTCACCATCGACGACGAGGTGTCCGTCCTGGGTTCCAGCAACATGGACATGCGCTCCTTCTCCTTGAACATGGAGGTTTCAGTGATGCTCCTGGGCTCCGAAACCGTGGACCTCATGCGGGCCGTGGAATCCACGTATCGCGAGGTGTCCCGTGAGCTTACCCTCGAGGATTGGGTGCACAGGCCCCCGCTGGCCAAGTATGTGGATAACGTGGCAAGGCTGACCGCGACCCTGCAGTAGCCCGGTATCCCGCTAGGAGGGGAAGTCGGCACCCAAGGTTGACAGCACGCCAAACGCCTTGGTCCGGATTTCCTCGTACTCGTCGTCCGGGGTGGAATCGGCCGTGATGGCCCCGCCAACCCCCAGGCTCAGCGTGCGTCCGCCACCGCCGTCGCGGTTGACCACCAAGGTGCGGATCACCACCGCGAGGTCCGTCGCGGCGTTCATCGAGAAATAGCCCACGGCACCCGAGTAGACCCCGCGTGGGCCGGCCTCCAAGCGATCGAGGATATCCATGGTGCTGATCTTCGGAGCACCCGTCATGGAACCGGCGGGGAACGCGGCGGCCACGGCTTCGGCGCGTGGAGCGCCGGGCCTCAGCTGGGCGTCGATGGTGCTGACCATCTGGTGCACGGTGGCGTAGCTTTCGATCGCGCAGAGCCGGCTCACCGTCACGGAACCCGGGACTGCGTAGTGGCTGAGGTCGTTTCGCAGCAGGTCCACGATCATGATGTTCTCGGCCCGGTCCTTCAGCGAGGCTTCCAACTCGTGCCGCAAACGGATGTCTTCGCCGTCATCGGTGGACCGGCGCCGGGTGCCCTTGATCGGTTCGGCGCGCATGCCGCCGTCGGACAGGATCCGCAGGAAGCGTTCGGGAGAGGTGCTGGCAATCGCCAGGCTGCCGAACCGCAGGAAGCTGGCGAACGGTGCCGGGTTCCGGCGCCGCAATGCCAGGTAGGCCTGCCACGGATCCAGCTCTCCCGCCGACGCCTCAAGCGTGGTGGTGAGGCAGATTTCGTACGAGTTGCCCTCGCCTATTTCATGCTGGGCTTCGACGATCTTGCGCTTGTAGTCGGTGGCGGAGTCGCGGCACTCGAACGCAGAAACCACGACGGCGGCCTGTCCGCCTGGCGCTATCGGGACGCCGGCCGCACGCCGTCCGTGGCCTGGATGGACCGTGGCTGGATGCACACCCCCGCCGTGTCCTGATGAAGCAGCCGCGACGGCGGTGCGGGCCGCGCTGAACCAGGCATCGGCGTCGGGCGCGTCCAGGGCGAGCAGCCATACGGTGTGCTCCCGGTGATCCAGGACCACGGCGCGTCCGGCGAAGAGCAGAGCAGCGTCAGGAGTGTCTGAGCGGACATCGTTTCCGCCCGATTCCCGTTTAAGTTCGTAGCCGAGGTAGCCGAGCCAGCCGAGTGTGAACTGGCAGTCGTAGCCCTCGGGGGACCGCACAGCGCGGCGGCCCCAGACCGTATCCAGCCAGCGGAAGAACGGGCCGGAGGTGCGGACTGTCGCCGAACGGGCCGTCACCAAAGTAGTCCCGGATTGGTGCTGCACCGACTGGCCGAAGGTCCCGCCGTCGTCCGCGAGGATGCTGAAGCGGCTGCGTGAGGCGGCCTGCGTTCCACCGGTGATGGCCGTCGCCGCGTTGGAGGAGTCCAGCCAGACGGCGTTGTCCGAGGAACCGTACAACTCGTGGAACAGCGCCTCGGCATCAGGGGAGGCCGGGATCATCTCTGATCGGAGCTGGAGGCCGCGCCGGGCGCTCAGCTCCGGTGAAAGGAGGCGGGCCAGCGGTGAAAGGTATGTCATGGCCTGCAGGACGTCGGTGGGTGCGCTGCCGTCGGCAGAGTTCTGCACGCGGATGTCTGCGGCCTCGGCCACGGGATCGGCGGTGAGCCAGGCGTCTTCCTGCGCGGCCCACGTGTCCCAGAATGGCTCGTAGGTGCCGCCGTCCCGGTCCAACGCCCGACGACGGCGGTCCTCACCCGGCGATTCCACCCACACGACGGCGTCCAGCATGGGCCTGGCGGCTTCGGCGGCCGCCCCGACGCCCTCCACAATGACGATTTCCGCGGGCAGGGTGACCTGCGCCCGACCGTCCGCGTGGTTTTCCCAGTCCCAGCTGACCCATTCGGCGGCCTGTCCGTCACGGAGCGGCACAAGGACGGTGTCCACATAACGTTCGATGCCCGTTGCCAGCCCGTTCCATCCCGGGTAGATGTCTTCGAGGTGGAACAGGGATACCTTGTGGTGCTCCCGAAGGCGTGCGGCCAACTCGACGGCGAGCGTTGTTTTGCCTGCGCCGGACCGCCCGTCGACAGCAATGATCACGGGTGCAGGGGTCATGACATAGAGGTTACCTGCTGGTGCTCGCTTCCTTGGTTGGCCAGCGCCGCCTTGACATGGCGCACGATTCCGGGCAGCGCGCCCTTGATGAGCGTCCATGTGTTGTCGAAGTCGGTATGGCCGCCGTACCAGGGGTCCTCAATGCCCAAATCGAGGGAACTCCGGCCTGCCATGAGGGGGTCGAAGCTGCGCAACATCCGCACCCTTTCCAGCGACTCGTGGTCCGGTGCGCCTTCCTGGAGCCAGCCGAAATGGTCAACGTCCAGCGCAAGGATGAGATCGCGTTCGGAGAACCATTCGCGCCGCCATTCCCTGGCAACATGGTCCTCGGAGGCTATGTGTTGGGCTGCCAGGACGCGGGCTGCGCGGGGGTCGATGGGGTGTCCCACCTCGTACCCTGTGGTGCCTGCGGAGTCCACTTCAACCAGGTCGCCGAGCCCTTCCGCTTCGAAGGCTTCGGCCAGCATGAGTGCTGCCATGGGTGAGCGGCAGATGTTTCCGGTGCAGACCGTAATGATGCGGTATGGGCTCGTCGTTGAGTACATGGTGCAAGCATGATTCATGGAACCCCTGCTTGGCTAGTGGGTTAGTCCACACGAAAGTCATTTTCAGTGACTGGTCTGTCATACGGGGTGACAAGTGGTAGTGGACCCTAGGAAACCGGGGTACTCTCCGCTGCTTCGGCGGCAAGCGCGGAGGCAGCCAGGTAGACGGTCCGTACGACGGCGGAACGCCGCTTCTGCGCCCTGCCCGGCTCATCGCCAGCCATCAGGCCGTCCAGCGCGGGCAATACGGGGGCGGAGTCGCAGAGGCTCACGATGGTGATGAGGAGGTCTCCGGCATCCTCCCTTGAGACCCCCGGGAGGGCGGCGATGGTGCTGTTCACTTTGGAAGCGCAGTTGGCCATCCGCTTGGGCAGTCCCACCACCTCGGTTCCCCGTTCGAGGCCCTCCCAGAACAGGAGCCGTGGAGCGGTGGCGTCCTTTTGGTGATGGTCGAAGAGTCGCCCGGCATAGTCGGCCATCGCCTCGGGACCCGCGCCTTCGATGGGGACCTCGTCCATCAGCGTGCTCAGGGCGTTGACGATGACGGCGTCGAAGAGGGCGTTCTTGTTGCCGAAGTACTGGTAGATCCGCTCCTTGTTGACCCCGGCCTCGGAGGCGATCCGGTCAATGCGCGCACCCGCCAAACCGCGGGCGCAGAACTCTGACGTTGCCGCCTCCAGCAATAGTCCCTTGGTCCGCTCTGTGTCCCACGCCATAGGGTCATATTACCAGTTTCCAACCAAGTGGTTGTAATTGCTTGGAGGCCCGGTTATGGTAGTCCCAAGCCAATTGCAACTATCTGGTTGGAGAATCCGATGACCGCCCCTGCCTCACCCGAAACCACTGCCGTACCCGCCGCGCCGGCCCGTCCTCCGATGCCCTCGATCCACACCCGAGCCCTCATCACGTGGCTCGCGATCTTCCCGCTGGTTTCGATCGGCATGCTCGCCCTTGGCCCGATCATGGAACCATGGCACCCCGTGTTCCGCGCCCTGCTGTTGACGGCGCTCGTGGTCCCGCTGGCCGTGTATGTGGTGGTCCCGCGACTCATGGCAGGCCACGGGCACCTTTCCCGCAAAGCCGTGGAACGCGCAGCCCGCAAGTCCGCTTAACCCTGCGCCAACTTAACCCAACTGGGTCGCATTTAAGCGCGTTTTGAGGGGGTGGGGGGTCTGTCCGATATACGGTGTGTGGGTTCCGGCGGTTTTCATTAGTTGGTGGTTCTTTCGAACCGTCCGGCGAACGTGATGGCGAACGCGTTGA